>DATFZR010000125.1:0-5165 GCA_035314265.1 Candidatus Acidiferrales bacterium | reverse complement strand
ACCTGTCTGGGCTGCCACGGCCTGGCGGACCAAGCCATGCCCACCGTGGTGAACACGTACGGCTCGGTGAACGGCTTCGGGTGGAAAGATAAAGAGGTGATTGGCGCGCAGATCGTGTCCGTTCCGATGACGGTGCCCATCCATATCGCGGACCAGGCGTTCCGCCGCCTGATGATCAACCTTGCGGGGATTTTTCTCGTCACGTTGATCGCCATCGACCTGTCGCTGTACTTCATCGTGATCCAGCCCGTAAGAAGGCTGGCGCTAATGGCAGACCGCATCAGCAAAGGCGAGATGGACCTGACGGAATTGCCGGTAAGCGGGAAAGACGAGATTGCCGGGGTGACGCAGTCGTTCAACCGCATGTTCGTGAGCTTGGTGAAGGCCTTCAAGTTGTTGCAGGGGTGAGTAGCACAGGCTTCAGCCTGTGCGCCTTGATCGAGCAACACGAGGCCCCGGTGTTGGGTCCGCTAATGAAGAGCAGGCTGAGAGCCTTGGCTATTTCTTCTTGCGCGACGCCAGGAATTTAGCGCGGTCCTGGCCGGATTCGATCTCCAGCGCCACCGCGGAGTACAACTCGTCCACGCTGTTGCAACGCGCTGCCGTGCGTTGCGCGATGATGTGGGCGATCGGCCCGATAAACTCCGCCAGCTTCTTGGCAACCTCTTGAACCACCGGCGGCGTGATCCAGCTCACGCTGCCGTCAATACGCTCGGATTGCGGCCGCGCGGGCGGCGGTGTGGGCGGCCCGGGCAGGGGAGTGGTGTGCGCGCCGGGGATGGCCACGGAGGGCGCCGCGCCGCTCTCGAGCAGATACGTTTCCAGGGCGCGCAGGAACTCCTGCGCGCTTTGGAAACGCGCGCCGGCATCCTTCACCAGCGCTTTCAGGATGATGGCCGAGAGCCGCATCGGCAGGTTGGGGTTCAGGTCCGTGGGTGGTACGGGCTGCTGCCGCAGGTGACCATCCAGAATCTCGTACTGGCTGCGCCCATCGAACGGCCGGCGGCCCGACACAATTTCATACAACGTCACGCCCAGCGAGTACAGATCAGAGCGCGCGTCCACGCGCTCCCCGCGCACCTGCTCGGGAGACATGTAATACAGCGAACCCATGATGGTGCCGGAAGCGGTGAATGACGGGTCCCGGCCGCTGACGGCCAGGCCGAAGTCCAGAAGTTTGGCAACGGGCTGCGCCCCGCCGACGATCATCATGTTCGATGGCTTGATGTCACGATGGATCACGCCGCGTTCGTGCGCGTACACCAGCGCATGCAGCACCTGCCGCATGTATTCAGCGGCCTGGGGAATAGTCACGCGCCCCCCGGCGATGTGGTCGCTCAGGGCCACGCCTTCCACATACTCCATCACCATTACCAGACGATCTTCATGGCGGATGGCGGTGTGCAGCGCCGCGATATTGGGGTGGTTCAGGCTGGCCAGCACGCGAATCTCGCGCACGAAGCGCTCCACCATTTCCGGCGTCCCAAGCTGGTCCTGCTGGAGCACTTTGAGAGCTTCCATGCGCTGCGAGATGCGGTGCCGCGCCTTGTAGACCTTGCCGATGCCGCCGGCGCCCAGCTCGCCCAGGATCTCGTATTCGCTCAGGGCGCCGCCGAAATTCATGCTGGCGCTTTGCGTCATGCTGGCAGAAAGCGGGTCGCTGGGAGGAATGCCGGAGGGTGTGCCAGAGAAGGGCGGCGGCGTTTTAACAGCGGGCACGGCAGGCGCGCCGGAACCGTGGCCAGAACCAGGAGAAGCCGCGCCCTGGGAAGCCCTGGCGGAGCGCCACGAGGCGCTGCTGAGGCCCGCCCGGATGGACCGCGGCAGATGGGCGTTCCCCGCCTCGTCGTTCTTGAAATTGTAGAGGCGAACCGTGCTGCCTGCTTTTACCTCGGTCATGCCCAGGTCCGTGAGAAACGGTTTCCAGCGGGTGTGCTCGACCAGCACGTCGGCGATCCCGGCGGAAAGCAGGATGTGGCCCGGGTCGCCGCAGTTCATCACGCGCTGCGCCATGGTCACTCCGCCGCCGGCGACGTTCTCTCTTCCCTGAGTGTCCCGAATGCGGAATACGGGACCGCTGTGAATTCCAATCCGCAGCCGGAACCGAGCCTTCAGTTTGGCCTCGTTGGTGATGGCTATGGCGCAACGCAGGGGCCCTTCCGGGCTGCCAAAGAAGGCCAGAGACATGCCTTCGCCGCTGACCAGACTGATGAGTTGCTGGTTCTTCTGGGCCGATTGCACCGCAGGCGTCGCATTCACCACCGAAGCCAGATCTTGCAGCGCGGTAGTTTGCTCGTTGATGGGCAGCCCGCCAAAGTCCACGATCTCCAGAGCAAGGACGTGCGCAATCTCCATTTCCTGTTCCTGCTCCTGCTCGGGCATGCGCACCTCCTCTCTCCGCAGGAATCTCCTGCGAGCAATCAAAATACGGGCTTCCCCTCTCGCGGGCTGGCAGAAACCGCCATAGGAATCATACGACAGGGGGAGTGTGTTGCCCACCTTCCCCAGGTCTCTGTGTAGCGTTCCAGGAATGTGGATATAATCCGGCTCTCAGGGGATGCGTTTTAGCCACGGGGAGGCGCCATGCTGGGTGGGAAACGGTTTGCTGTGGTTCTTGGGTTGTTGACGCTGGGGCTGGCAGGGGCATTGCAGATTCCTGCGGCCACGAAGGAACGCGTGCAGTGGTTTTCCGTCACGTTCCCGAACGAGCGGAGCGCGCAGCCGCTCGACGGCAGAATGCTCCTGCTGCTCTCCACGGACCCTTCCGCCGAGCCGCGCATGCAGATCAACGACACCGTGCGGACGCAGCTCGTGTTCGGCATGGACGTGGATGGGTTGAGGCCCGGACAGGCGTTTATGGTGGACGACACGGCGTTTGGTTTCCCGACGCGTTACCTGCATGACGTTCCTCCGGGCGAGTACTACGTCCAGGCCCTGCTCCATCGCTACGAAACGTTCCATCGCTCCGATGGCCACACCGTAAAGCTCCCCATGGATCGCGGCGAAGGTCAGCACTGGAACCTGGCGCCGGGCAACCTCTACTCCAAGCCGCAAAAGGTGACGATTGGAGCCGGGGGCGCCGCGATTGCCATCGTGCTCGACCAGGAGATTCCAGCGATACCGCCGCCGCCGGACACCACGTACATCCGCCACCTGCGCATCCTGAGCAAGCTCCTCACGGAATTCTGGGGCCGGCCCATGTACCTCAGCGCGAACGTGCTGGTGCCCGAAGGATTTGAATCGCATCCCAGCGTGCGCTTTCCGATGGCGATTTTCGAAGACCACTTCAACGGAGATTTCGGCGGCTTCCGCACCACGCCTCCCGACCCCGACCTGAAACCGGACTACAGCGAGCGCTTCCACATTTCCGGCTACAACCGCATCCAGCAGGAAGAGGCCTACAAGTTCTACAAGCAATGGACCGGCCCGGACTTCCCGCGCCTCCTCGTCGTGCAGATCAACCACGCCAATCCGTACTACGACGATTCCTATGCCGTGAACTCGGCGAATCTCGGTCCGTACGGAGACGCCATCGAGACGGAACTGATCCCCGCCATCGAACAGAAATTCCGCGGCATCGGCCAGGGTTGGGCCAGATTCGTCTACGGAGGTTCCACCGGCGGCTGGGAATCCATCGCCGTCCAGATGTTCTATCCCGATCACTACAACGGCGCGTTCATCGCCTGTCCTGACCCCGTGGATTTTCGCGCCTACACCACCATCAACCTGTACCAGGACAAGAATGCCTTCTACCTGGAGGGGCCGCACACCCGCGTCGAACGGCCTGCCATGCGCGATTATCTGGGCCACATGCTGGCCACCGTGCAAGGCATGAACCAGTACGAATTGGCGCTCGGGTCGCACGCGCGCTCGGGCGAGCAGTTCGACATCTGGCAGGCCGTCTACGGCCCGGTGGGCAAAGACGGCTACCCGCAGCCCATCTTCGACAAAGAAACCGGCCAGATTGATCCCGCCGTGGCCGCCTACTGGAAAGAGCACTACGACCTGAGCGCCATTCTCCAGCGCGATTGGGCCACGCTCGGGCCAAAAGTCCGCGGCAAGCTGAACGTGTATTGCGGCAGTGCCGACACGTATTTCCTCAACAGCGCGGTCTATTACCTGGAGGATTTTCTGAAGTCCACCACAAATCCGCCATACGAGGGCGAAGTGAAGTACGGCGACAAGGCGGAACACTGTTGGAATGGCGACCCGAATCTGCCCAACTACCTCTCCCGGCTGCACTACAACACGATGTACCTGCCGAAGATTCTGGACCGCATCGCCAAAACAGCGCCGCCGGGCGCGGACGTGAAGTCCTGGCGATATTGACGCGCGGCCCAGACCGGTGGCAATCCGCGGCGCCGCACGACTGAACTAAGTAACCGGATCGTCCGGCTCGGCCTGCGGCAGATTCCAGCCGCGCCGGATAGCCAGGTAGCGCAGCGTGAAGCAGAGCACCGCGCCGGCCACCGCCACCTCGGGAACTGGCAGGTCGAACTGCACGCCAATCACCACCACGGCCGAACCGGCCAGCGCCGCCACCGCATAGAGCTCCGAGCGCAGCACCACCGGCACTTCCGCCACCAGCAGGTCGCGCAGCATTCCTCCGCCGATGCCGGTCAGCATGCCAAACAGCGCCGCAGCCACCGGACCCAGGTGAAAGGCCAGCGCCTTCAGCGTGCCCACCACCGCAAAGAGGCTTAATCCGGCGGCGTCGAGCACAAGCACCGGGTTGCGCAGGCGCTTGATCTTGCGGTACCAGAAGAAGGTGAGCAAACCGGCGAGCATGGAACCGAACAGGTAGCGCCAGTCCGTAAACGCCGCAGGCGGCGTAGCGCCGATCAGCACGTCGCGCGCGATGCCGCCCGCCGTGGCCGCCGCGAAGGAAAGCACCAGGACCCCGAAGATATCGAGGCGATGTTCGACTCCAGAAATCGCCCCGCTCAGCGCGAATACGAATGTGCCGGCCAGATCAAGCGCAAACAGAAAAGTGCCTGCCCACGCCGGTGTGCCGCTCGCCATCAGGCGCGAAATGCTAGCCTCCGGCAATTCGCAAGTCAAACCAACAGGCTGCGTGCCCGGGGCTACTTGTTGATGTCTACCTTGTTCTCCAGGCGCTTGACGATGTCGTCGAGCGGAGACTTAAGCCCTTCCGGAGCCACGGA
>DATFZR010000124.1:0-3386 GCA_035314265.1 Candidatus Acidiferrales bacterium | reverse complement strand
TGTGCACGATCAAATTGTCTCACTCTAGTGGTTCAGTCCACGGGACCAACACTGATGGATCGGGGCAGAGATGAATCTCGCAAGTGCTTTGCAATCAGGGAAGAAGTTGGTGGACGTGGCCGGGATCGAACCGGCGACCCCCTGCTTGCAAAGCAGATGCTCTCCCAGCTGAGCTACACGCCCACCGCAGGCACTCCATTGATTTTAAGGCATCTGCCGCCGTTCACAAACTCTGAAAGAACGGCGTCTCACCACACATGGGCAGTTCACGGCCGCTATGGAGAGCTTTGTCGGGGATTTATTCGTGGCATGGCCCTGGAAGACGTGTTACAAACCGCCAAGCCCCGAGGAGCCCTGAGGAGACCCGAAGAGAAATGACGAGAAACTTAATCAGCGGGGTCACACGCGGCAGGCCCGCTTTTGCTGAGGCGTCCGCGGCTCTGGCAGCCGCCATTCTCTTGCCTTTCCACTCCAGTTGCCGGTTGCTGTGAGCGGGCAGCAGCAACCTCCGGCGCCGCCAATGGGTTCTCCCTCAGAAGACCGGAGCTCTCTTCTCCTGTTTCTTTCTCTTCTTCTCTATATCGTGCTGAGCGCCTTCCTGGCGGACGACAGTATTGCCGAGGGAGTTCTCCTGCTGTCCCTTTATGGAACGTTGCTGGCAAGCATCTTCTACCTGTCCACAAATGAGCGGCTGCGGTGGCCCGGCATCCTTCTCGCCGTTATGAACGGGTGTGCAACTTTGGTTGTGCTCTTTCACCGTTCGCGCCTGATGGGCATCGCGTTCTGGTTTTTGCTGGCCTGTTTCCTGGCTTTCGTTTGCGTGGGCCTTTTTAACCACTTGGGCCGGCCCGGGGCGATCACGCGCGGCCGGCTCTACGTTTCCGTGAGTCTTTATTTTCTGATCGGTTTTTTCTGGTTCGCCCTTTACAGCCTCTTGGAGACGGCGCAGCCGGGATCTTTCACCCAGTCCGGACAGCCCGGCTCCGCGCACGTCCCGCCGCGCACGCTTCTCTATTTCAGTTTGGAAACGCTCACCACGCTCGGGTACGGCGACATTGTTCCTCTGGCCCCGAAGGCGCGCACGCTCGCGGTGCTCGAGGCTGCGGCGGGCATCCTTTATATCGCTGTGACCGTGGCGCGGCTGGTGGCCGGTTATCAGAGGCAGGAAGAGTAGCGGGCGTACAGCGCGTTACTCGTTCAGCGCCTGGTGCACCAGGCTGATGGCAATCGAACCTTCGCCTACGGCCGATGCGATGCGTTTGATATTTCCCGCGCGCACGTCGCCCACGGCAAACACGCCGGGCAGGCTGGTCTCCAGGAAATAGGGGCTCCGCGTGAGCGGCCAGTGCGCGGCCAGCAGGTCATCTGGGGTCAGCGCCGGCCCGGTCTTGATAAACCCCTGTCTATCCTTCACCACGCAGGCGCCCAGCCACTCCGTGTTGGGCTTGGCCCCCGTCATCACGAATACGTGGCAGATGTCGCGCTCCTCCGCTTTTCCGGTCTTCGTTTCCCGCCATTCCACGCGATCGAGTTTTCCGTCTCCGCCGTGGAGCGCCGTGATTTCCGTGTTGGGATGGACGGTGATGGACGAACTCTCCTCGATCCGGCGGATCAGGTATCGCGACATCGTGCCGGCCAGCCCCTCCGCGCGGATCAGGATGTGCACGTGCGCCGCCGTCTTCGCCAAATACACGGCGGCCTGCCCCGCCGAGTTTCCGCCTCCCACCACGATCACTTCGTCCCCGGTGCACAATTGCGCTTCCATAGGCGTGGCCCAGTAGTAGACGCCCGTGCTGTCAAACTGCGACATGTTCGAGAGCGGCAGCTTCCGGTACTGAACACCTGAGGCGATCACCAGAGTGCGGGAGGCCAGTTTCTGGCCGCCTTCCACTTCTATCGTGTAGGGTTTGCGGGCGCAGGTCAGCCGTTGCACGCGGTGACCAATCATCATTTCCGCCCCGAATTTCTGGGCCTGGTTGATGGCGCGCCCCGCGAGGTCCAGGCCGGAAATGCCGGTGGGAAAGCCCAGGTAGTTTTCGATCTTCGAGCTCGAGCCGGCCTGCCCGCCGGGCGCCGTGGTCTCCACCACCAGGGCGCTCAGACCCTCCGACGCCGCGTACACCGCAGAGGAAAGCCCGGCCGGGCCCGCGCCCACGATGATCACGTCGCGCAACTGCCTCGCGTCGATTCCCGCGTTGAACCCCAGGCAGTCCGCCACCTGCTCGTTGGTAGGGTTGCGCAGGATGGTTTTCCCTCCGCAAATCAAGACGGGCACGTCGGCCGCGCCCACTTGGAACCTGTCCAGCAGTTCCTGCGTTCCCTCGTCATTTTCGAGATCCACGTAGGTGTAAGGATGCCCATTGCGCGAGAGGAACTCGCGCACGCGCAACGTTCCCGCGGAATGGCTCGAGCCCAAAACGAGCACGTTGCCCCATCCCTGGGCGATGAGGTTGACCCGCCGGAGGATGAAGGCGCGCATAAAGATGTCGCCCAGTTCGGCGTCGTTCTGCACCAGGCTCTGCACGCACTTCCGGTCCATGATTACGAGCTGGCCTGCGTCGCGCATGCGCGCGGAGACCAGGCTGGGGCGGCTGGAGAGCATGGTCACGTCGCCAAAAAAGTTCCCCGGCCCGTGGACGACCACCAACTGGTCACCGCGAGGGGAAAGCCGCAGGATTTCCATGGCTCCGGAGATCACCAGGATAAAGGGCAGGTCGTGCTGCCCCTGCTCCACCAACAACTTGCCGGCGGGCGTCTCGCGGACGGTTCCGTAGGCCACTACGCGAGCAATCTGCGCTTCGGTAAGCGTGGGAAACATCTTTTCGCGCTCTTCGGGCGAGGTCACGTCGAGCGCGGTGATTTGGGGCATAGAAGCCATGTGAGGGCCGCTCCAGCAGGCCAGTTCCCCGGATTCCGGAGGTCCTTAAGATACTCCCATTCGATGCACTACCCTCCATGGCGTCACTCACGAGGATGGTGAACTCTCGCTCGCCGCCGTGTATAGTAGCCAAGGGGGGGGATGTAATGAAGAATCTATTCGTTGGCAATCTAAGCTTCCAGACCAAGGAAGAAGAGCTCAGGACCCTTTTTGCGGCCTTTGGCCAGGTGACGCGGGTCCACATCGCCATGGACCGGGATACCGGCCGGGCGCGCGGGTTCGCTTTTGTGGAAATGCCGAATGACGAGGAAGCGGCGAAAGCCATCACCGGCCTCGATGGGAAAGATTTCGGCGGGCGGAATATCAAGGTAAACGAAGCGCGCCCCAAGGAAAGCGGCGGACGCGGCGGCGGTGGCGGGCGTGGCCCTGGCGGCGGCGGTCCTGGTGGTGGGGGTGGCGGCGGGCGTGGGCGCGGCGGCAAAGGCGGCGGCTTCTCCAACGAAGATTA
>DATFZR010000123.1:0-5507 GCA_035314265.1 Candidatus Acidiferrales bacterium | reverse complement strand
TGCGCGTAAATCGCCTCGATCGTCTCTTTCTTCGAAACCTGGAACATGCGCCCGCCGGTTTCCCCCGACAATCTTTCGAGCACCTTCTTCCCGTCCGGACGGCTCTCCTGCTGCTGGCGCCCCCCCCCGTGGCGTCCCCCACCATAGCCTCCGAAGCCTCCGCCTCCGGGGCCACGGCCGGATCCTTCCTCTCCCGTGAACAAAATCGAATACACCACGGTGTCTGAGCGCTGCGCGGATTCGACCGCGCCCTCAAGCGTCTCTTTGCTGCCGTGGTCCACGCCATCCGTCAACACGACCACAGCCTTGCGTCCCTGCTGCTTTTGCATCATCTCGTTCGAAGCCAGATAGATTGCGTCGTAGAGGAGCGTTCCCCCTCCGCCACGGTGTTGCCTCTGGCCGCCGCCGCCCCCCATTCCGCCACCACCGCCGCTGCTGCCACCGCTCCCGCTCCCGCCCCCGCTCGAAGGCCGGCTCATTTGCGGCATTTGCAAGAGGTCCAGCGCGTTCTGCAGTTTGCTTCGGGAGGACGTCATGTCCTGCAGCAACTCCACTTCGTGGTCGAAGTGGATTATGAATGCTTTGTCTTTCTCCACGCGCATCAGGTGATCGAGGAACGAACCGCTGGCCGTCCGCTCTTCGCCCAGCACCAGCCGTTGGCTGAGGCTCGTATCCACCAGCAGCCCGAGGGTAAGGGGCAGGCCGCTCTCCTTCTCAAAGTAGGAGATTGTTTGCTGGCGCCCGTCCTCCTCCAGATGGAAGGCACTGCGGTCGAGGTCTGGGGCGATTTTTCCCTTGTTGTCGCGCACCGTGGCAAGCACGGTCACAACCTTCACCTCGACGGATACTTTCGATTGGTCCTGGCCAAGCAGGGTGGTTCCGAGCAGAGGAAAGAGAAGAAGCGCCAGACCGGCGAGACACGACAGCGACCGCGCGCGGCGGACAAATCCGCCGCGCCGGGCCGCCGCAAAGAGCGAGAGGGAGCGCACGCGCCTTACTGGGTGTCGCCTGAGCCACCGGGCCGTGGCCCGCGAGGAGGACCGCCCGGGCGGCCGCCTTGGCCGGGCCCGGTGCCACGCCCGCCGCGTCCGCCGCGCTGCGCCATCATATCCCGCAACTTTTGGCGCTGCTCGGGCGTCAGCATGCCGCGCATGTCCAGCCGGTAGTGCATTTCGGCCTTGGTGCGGACCAGCCGGGCCGCGTTGATCTCGTCCAGTTTCTTATCAATCGCCGCGCGGTCGGGATTGTCGCCCCGCGTCAGTTCGCGCAGCTCGAGCCCCTTTACCTGCAAGTCAGCCCTGCCGCGAATCTGACCCTTGCGGAAATCGTCGGTCTCTTTGCGAATCTTGTCTGCCTGCTCCGTGGTGATGCCCAGCTTCTCGCGCGCCGCCGGGTCGTCGGCAATCCGCGCGAGCATGAACTCGCGCCGCCCGCCACGGCCCTGGCGCCCGCGCATGCCGCGGAATTGGCCGCCATCATTGCCATCGCGCCGCCATCCCTGCCCACGGCCTTCTCCGCGGCCCTGGCCACGGCCCTGCCCGTCAGGTCCCATGCGGCCGCCGCCTGGAGGTCCGCCTCCGGGACCGCCCGGGCCGCCCTGATCGGGCGCCGTGCCTGGGTCCAGTGCGGTGCCCTGCGCAAATGCCACCGGAAGTGCCAGTGCGCCGGCAAGAAACGTGAGCGCTAACTTCGATCGAAGTCTCATCCAGATTCTCCTGTGTACCGCCATTGCCACTCCGCAGGCCGCGCAGACATCCCTGCGCAGAGTCCTTATTACATATTCCGCCGAGGGGGCCAAAGAGTTTCAATTCTGCATGCGGAGAGTTTGAGGGCAGGAGAAACGGGAGGCCCAGTGGGGGGTTGGCGAGGAGGGCGCTGCCCACCGCCGCGGGCAAGCGGCAGGCGGACAGGCCCCCTCATCGAGTTACGTCGGGCCCGCTCTCGCAGGACCCGCTGGGGATAAAGGCAATCGGGACACCAAAGCGACTGCAGGCGGCACGGCCCGCAATTCGTTCAGTTGGCGTGGGTTGTGGGCGTAGCGGTTTTCAGGCACCAAGGGGTGGGCAGGCAAATGTGCAGAACTTTGCATGCTCAATTCCCTGCCGGTTCCGAAGGCTTGGGACTTGCACGGAGAAAGCCGCAGGGCTATGCCCTGCGCTACAACCCGCGGATCATCCCATCTACGGCTATCCACGGCTATCTACGGATGCTAGAAGATCATCTTGAGTGCGAACTGGAAGCTGCGCGGCCCGCCGCCGCCCAGTACGGGGTTGCCGATTCCGCTGTCCACCGTGGCCACGACCGGGAAGTACGGCGTGGACCCTGGCGTAAAGCCGGTGAACCGTCCCGTTGCCGGGCTCGGCGTGGCGAATGCCGAAATGTCGTCGAAGAACGACGGCAGCAGGGGGTTCGAGAAGTTCGGGTGATTCAACAGGTTGTACGCGTCCATGCGGAACTGCAGGTTGAGGTTCTCGTTGATCTTCGTGTCCTTGATGATCGCGAAATCCCACTGGCGGAACGCCGGACCGATCAGCGCGTTTCTTCCCTCCGAGCCGAAGTGCCGTGTGCCGGAAAGGCAGTCTGACGCGGCGTTGCCCACGCCATCGAGGGTGCACTGCACGCCAAAGGAAGTCAGGTTGAGGAACTGCGCGGGGTTGCTGAAGTTATACACGGGCCTGCTGACCTGGTCCGGCCGGCCGAAGAACTCCCCCGAGCCGTCGTAGTCGTCGAGCGCATTCACGACTTCCCAGGGATGGCCGCTCTCGATGGTCACCACGCTGGAGGTCTTCCAGCCGGAGCCCAACCGCCCCCACGACGCCACCTTCGGGATGTCGTAGGTGAGGGACCACACAAAGTGATTGCGCACGTCGAAGTTGGACGGCCCGTAGTTGCTGTTATGCGGGTTCGTGCTGTCGTTCGGCTGGCCGGCGTGCGGCACGAAGTCCTGGCCGTCGCTCGCGTCGTCGAGCGAGTGCGACAACGTGTACTCAATCTGCTGCGTCAGGCCGTGCCAGTTGCGCTGCGTCAACTGAGCCTGCAGCGAGTGGTAGGACGACCGCGCGCTCGTCTGCAGTTGCTGGAGATAGAACGGCGTTTGCGGAGCGAGCGCGCTCATTACGGCAGAGTTGTTGTTCTGACCGGGCAACTGGGGGAAGGCGCTCCCGATATTGTTGAAGTTGCGCGGCACGGTGTTCCCGAGCAGGCAGTTCCCAATCGGTACGCCCGCGGGGTTGGTGATTCCCAGCGAAAAGTCGACGCAGGTATTGTCGAACGCCGTGATGGCCGCCTGGCTCGGCTGACCCGCGTCGACGATGCGCTGCAGCTTCCGTCCGTAGGTGCCAACGTAACCCACCTGCAATACGGTGTTGGGCGCGATCTCGTGCTGCACGTTCAGCGAAATGTTGTAGACGTAGGGCGTCACCAGCTTGCCCACGGTCGACGCGTCCGTCGTATCAAACCCAAGGTTCCCGGGCATCGACGGGTTGGCGTTGGTCGAGTCGAACACGGGCACGTTCAGGCCCAGCGTCGTTCCGCCTCCCACGACTGAACTCTGGAAGACCGGGTTCCCGCCGATCGGGTTGTACGCGGGGCCGAGGTTGTTTGTGTTCTCGTAAAGCTGCGCGAGGAAGTAATCGAACGAGAACGTGTCGTAAAACACCGCCGCGCCTGCCCGGATTACGGTTTTCCCATTGCCCACGGGATCCCAGGCAAAGCTCAACCGGGGCGCAAAATTATTGTAGTCCGGCTTGTAGGGCTGGTTCGTGGGCACGAGCCCCACGGCGGGGTCGTAGCTGCTGATCGCGTCGCTGCCTTCGCGGATCACACCGTAATAATCCCAGCGAATCCCCGCGTTCACCGTCAGGTGCGGCAGGATCTGGTAGGAATCCTGGAAGAAGAAGCCCATCGAATCCTGATGGGTGTAGCGCTGCGTGGTGCCGTAGTTGATGTGGCCGCCTACCACGTTGCCGGAGAGAAATCCCGTCAGGTCGTCGAATTCAAGCCGGCCGCGGAAGTTCAGGTCCTGCAGCGAGTCCACCGACGTGTGCCGGTACTCGCCGCCAAACTTCATGTCGTTCTTCCCCCGCTTCCAGGAGAAGTTGTCTACAAATTGGTAGTTGCGGTCAATGCGGTGGCGCGGGTTGGCAAAGCGCGAAGAACCCAGGCCGGAGAGTCCGCTCCCAAACGTGATCTGCGGCAACCCGAAGTCCGCCGGGTTCGCCGAGCCCAGCGAGGCGGCTCCGCAATCCGCGACTGTGCTGTTCACCACCAACCCCAGGCAGGTGTTCAGCCCGATGCTCGTATTCGGGTTGCCGAACAGGCTCGCATCCTGCGGGTTGAATCCTTCTTCGAAACGGTTGAAGCCGAAGCGCGCCTCGTTCACTTTGTGGGCGGAGACCACGCTTACCAGGCTGACCGACACCAGGTTCACGTTTGTCGGCGATTGCGTGTTCGTATTGGGAATGTTGTTGCCGCCGCCGGTGCCCAGCGGGAGGCTCTGGTCGCTCTGGCCGTAAAAGTAGCGTCCGGTCAGCGAATTCGCGGAGTTGAGGGCATGGTCGACCTTCGCGATCACGCTGTTCACATTGTTGCTCGACGCATCGCTCGAAACGTTGTTGAACCCGTTCACCGGCGCAGCCAGGTTGGGCAGCGGCCACGGCGATTTGCCGCCCGAGCACCCGCCCTTCGTGTTGCAGAAGTTGTAGAGATTGGAGATCACCGGATTGATCACGCCGACCGGCTGGCCGCTGACGCAGGCGAACACCGTCGTCGTGCAGGCTCCAGCGTTCCCGCCCGGAATCGCCGCCACAGCATTCGCGTAATCATCGACGCCCGGCACGGTGTTCAACGAGGTGAGCCCCAGGCCTTCGCGCTGGCCTTCATAGGACAGGTAGAAGAATGTCCGGTTCTTCACGATCGGGCCGCCCACCGCGCCGCCAAACTGATTGTTGCGGAAGGCGTCTTTCGGGCCCGTGGTGTCGAAAAAGTTGCGCGCGTTCAGCACGGCGTTCCGGAAATACTCGAAAACGCTCCCATGTATCGCGTTCGCTCCACTCTTCGTAACGATGTTCACCACGGCCCCGGCGCTGCGCCCGTATTCGGCGTCGTAATTCGTCAGCACGCGCACCTCGGCGATGGATTCGATCGGAAGGACCGTCGCTGGAATCGCGAAAACGCCGCCCTGGTTGATCGCCGGCAGGTTACGGAAGCTGTCGTTCATGTCCGTGCCGTCCAGCAGGAAATTGTTGGCGCGGTCGCGGTTCCCGTTGGCGCTGAACTGGCCGTAGGAACCCGGCGAGCCGCCCGCTCCGCTGGGGTCGCCCGTAACGCCGGGCGTCATGATGTAGAGTTTGTCGATGTCGCGGCCGTTGATGGGCAGGTCCACCACGTCTTTGCTCGAGAAGGAAATGCCCAGGTTGTTGTTGGTGGTCTCGACCGGTATGCCGACAGCTTCTTCCGTTACTTCCACCTTCTGGTTCACGTTGCCGGGCTTCAGCGTGAAGTCCACG
>DATFZR010000122.1:0-4705 GCA_035314265.1 Candidatus Acidiferrales bacterium | reverse complement strand
CCTATGGGACGCCCACGCTGTTGTCAATCCAGCATGAAAAAGGGGCGCGGGCGGAATTGCCGGCGACATTTGTCCGGACCGTGACGGAATGGGGGCGTCATTCCTTCAGGTTATAGATGAGTCCGTTTGGGTCCTTTACGTAGCATCGCGGAAAATCAGGCTCGTCCTTGACTATCTTGCAGCCCTTTTTCTTGAGATTCGCCTTGGCTTTCTTCAGGCTTTTCACCGTCACTTCGAAGACTGGTCCGAGAGCCGGACCGCGCTCGATGTATAAATTGATGTTCTTTCCTTCGAGGCTGATTATGTATGGCGTTTTCTCCGTAATCTCGAAGCCCAGCTCTTTGACATAGAAGTTCGCGGCCTTCATCGGGTCTCTCGCCTGGATCAAGATGTCTTTGCCGAATGTGTTTGCCATGGCCTCTCCGAATCCTCCGATCGCCCGGCGCCTTGCTGCCGATTGCAATCGGGCACGTCACGGTTGCGGTCTAACGGTCGGATACTGGAGCTTTGAGGTTCGACCTTCAAAACTGCTCCGTCTTGCCGGGGTGGGGAGCCCCTGGGCTGAAGGCGCCCACGCATTCTATCCCAGTGAGCCGTGATCCGGGCGTGTTGCGACGGCGGCTTGGCCTCGAACCCGCGGTCAGAAAAGCGCTGACCGCGGCTACCCTGGCGAGACCGCGCCACGATACCAGTACGCGTGACGGCAGCTCGGATTGCAAACGCCGCGGAGCGCGCCTAGAATCATTAGTATGGGGGACGAAAGCCAGAAGCTGCGGATCGCGGTGGGCGCGGACCACGCCGGGTTGCACATCAAGGAAGCCATCAAGGGCTATCTGGAGGGTGCCGGCCACGCCGTGATCGATTCGGGCACGTGGTCTGAAGAGTCCGTGGACTATCCCGATTACGCGAAAAAAGTGGCGGAAGAAGTGGCGCGCGGCGAGGTGGACCTGGGAATCCTGGCCTGCGGCACCGGGATCGGGATGGCCATCGCGGCGAACAAAATCCCCGGAATCCGGGCGGCCACGGTGAACGATCTGGTGATGGCGCGGTCGGCGCGCGAACACAACAACGCCAACGTGCTGGCCCTCGGCGGACGCATTATTGAGCCCGCGCAGGCCGTGGAGATCGTGCGCGCTTTTCTTGCCGTGGGGTTCAAGGGCGGGCGGCACCAGAGGCGCGTGGACAAAATCTCCCAGATGGACGCGCCGCCTGCGGCGAAAAAGGGCACGGCGGCGTAGGGCCGCCCGCTCAGGAAAAGCAGGTCCCACACCCCGGCGAACGGGGCCGGTGTCCGGGATGACCGAGATACTTTCAGCAGCCTCCCGCAACAGCAAGGAGAACTCAATGGAAACGCAGGACTCTCGCCGGATGGAGCGGCCCGTGGCGGAGGTGGACGCCGAAGTGGCAGAGGCCCTGCGCGACGAGGTCCGGCGGCAAGCCACGGGCCTGGAGCTGATCGCCTCGGAAAACTTTGTGTCTGAGGCGGTGCTCGAAACGATGGGCTCCGTCTTCACCAATAAGTATGCGGAAGGCTATCCGGGCAAGCGCTACTACGGCGGGTGCGAAAATGCGGACCGCGTGGAAACGCTGGCCATCGAACGCGCGAAGAAGCTGTTTGGCGCCGACCACGCAAACGTGCAGGCGCATTCCGGTACGCAGGCCAACGTCTCCGTGTACATGTCCGCGCTGCAGCCCGGCGATACGGTGCTGGGCATGAACCTGGCGCATGGCGGCCACCTGACCCACGGGCACCCGCTGAATTTTTCCGGGCGCATGTACAAGATCGTGGCCTACGGGGTGCGCCAGGATACGGAGTTGCTCGATTACGACGAGGTGGAGCGGCTGGCCGGCGAGCACAAACCGAAAATGATTGTGGCCGGCGCCAGCGCGTATTCGCGGGTGATCGATTTCGAACGGATGGGACGGATTGCAAAGGCCGCGGGAGCGCTGCTGTTTGTAGACATGGCGCACATCGCCGGCCTGGTGGCCGCGGGCCTGCATCCCAGCCCGGTGCCGCACGCGGATTTTGTCTCCACCACAACGCACAAAACGCTGCGCGGGCCGCGCGGCGGCATGGTGCTGTGCCGCGAGGCGTTCGCGAAGGAACTCGACAAGCTCACCTTCCCCGGACTGCAAGGCGGGCCGCTGGTGCACATCATCGCGGCGAAGGCGGTGTGCTTCAAGGAAGCGGCGGAGCCGGCGTTCCGCGAGTACCAGAAGCGCGTGGTGGCCAACGCCGCGGCGCTCGCGCGGGGACTGGCGGGCCGCGGCTTCAAAATCGTTACGGGCGGCACGGACAATCATCTTTTTCTGCTGAATGTGGGCTCGTTCGGCACCACGGGACGCGACGCGCAAACGGCGCTCGAAAACGCGGGCATGACCGTGAACAAGAACGCCATCCCGTTTGACCCGCTGCCGCCGATGAAGGCCAGCGGTATCCGCCTGGGCAGCCCGGCAGTGACCACGCGCGGTATGGGCGAGGCGGAGATGGAACGCATCGCCGGATGGATCGCCGAAGTGCTGGCAAACGTGGCCGATACGTCAGTGCAGGCGCGCGTGCGCGAAGAAGTGGCGGCGATGGCCGCGCGGTTCCCGCTGTATCCGAAGCGCCTGGCGCTAGCCGACGCGGAGCGCGCGGCGCACATCCCGGCGGGAGCCCCCGCGGACTGAGCCCAAGCTCCCGGCGCGGCTATTCCACTCCAACCACCTCTATCGCAAGCTCTCTCGCGGCATCCCCCTGAATCGCGAAGGCACGCACCGCGTTCGTCCCGCTCACTGCGGGCGACACAATGATGTACGCCACGCCGGGGTAGTACGCCTGCTCGATGTCGCGGGGCGAGGGCGCATTGTCTCCCGCGGGATGCGAGTGGTAGATGCCCGCGTGCTCGAAGCCGAACGCGCGCATGCGGTGAAAGAGAGTGAACAATTCCGCGGGCGCTATTGTGAAGGCGGTCGCGCTGGCCAGCGCGTTCTCCGCCGGCAGTACGGCGGTGATCACTCCGTTGCGGCCCGCCAGCAGCCCGCAAATTTCAAGACCCGGCTCGCGCCGCGCGTACGCCAGCAATTCGTCGAACACCGCGCGCGTGATGCGGACCGTGCCATCCATGACGACAGTGTAGGGGACAGCGCAGGGGACAGTGTAGAGAAAGTCCCCAAACCATGATAGAAAGCGCGGAAACGGCCGGGAGGGCACATGGTTAAGAAAATCCTGCTGGGGACCATCGTCGGCGCAGTCACCATTTTCCTGATAACTTTTGCGTGGCAGAGCCTGCCGGTTGCGGAGACGGGGATCCGCAGCCTGCCGCACGAAGAGGCTCTCTCCGCGGCCATGCGGCTGGGCATCAGCGAGCCGGGCTGGTACATGTTCCCCGGCATTGATGTGGCCCGGCAGAACGACCCGGCGGAACAGAAAAGATTCCTGGCGGCGTTTTCTCACGGACCCACGGGGCTGATTATCTTCCAGCCGGGCGGCACGGAGTTCAGCTTTCCGAAGCTGCTCGTCAAACAGTTCCTCTTCGGCGCGGTGGCGGCGTTCGTGATGTCGTGGCTGCTGGCAATGTCCGCCGGCGCGCTCGCTGGATTCGGCCAGCGTGTGCTGTTCGTGGCGCTGGTTGCGCTCTTTGGAGGTTTTGTGACCGACCTGCCGTACTGGAATTGGTACGGCTTCCCGGGAAACTACACGGCGGCGCACCTCATCGGGATTGTGCTCACCTGGGGCGCAACGGGATGCGCGCTGGCTGCCATCGTGAAGCCACGCGCAGCCTAGCACGCGCCGCGCGAAACAGGTCCGTCAACAAAGGCGGGACCGGCGATGGACTTCCTCACGCGATAGATAGCGCCCATCGGTTTCCAGAAAAGCCTTCCGCGCCAGCGCGCGCTGCATGGCCCGCCTGTGGCCTCGTTGCGCGAGCATGCGCACATTCAGAATCCCGTTCAGAAGGCCGGATACGGCGGTGCCCATCCGGGCGGCCTTGCCAGGAAGCCAGCGCGCCTTCTGTTCCAGGGTGACGGCGATCTTCCGCAGCGGTGTCTTCATTGCCACGAAAATGATACAGGATGGCCCTCCTGTCAACAGCGCGCTGCGGAGTATGTTTCATGCCACCAAGGTAACCACGTGGCGCACACCGCCGGGAGCGTGCTCACCTGGGCCTGCTTCCAGCCGCGCCCAGCGGGCAACGTTCTCTTCCAGGGTACGGTAACGTTCCGCGGGCGCGTCTTCATGACACGATTCCAGTGTCACACGAACTCCGTGCCAAGGCGCCTAGGGCCGCGCTTCGTAGACCAGGTTGAACGGCGTTTCCGTGGCGCGGCGGAAGCGCGTAAAACCCGCCGAGGTCACCACGCCGCGCATACGCGCTTCTCCGGACTGCGCGCCCAGGCACAACGCCACTTCCTGCGAGCGCGAGCACGGCGTGCAGAGCAGAGTGGAAAAAGAATAGTAGACGCGGCCAACCGGGTTCAGATTGTCCTGCAGCGCGTCGTGAGCGAAGGGCTCGACGATCATCCAGGCGCCGTCAGGGCGCAGCGTGTTGCGAACGTGTTTGGCCGCACCGGCCGGGTCGCCCATGTCGTGCAGGCAGTCGAAGAAGGTAACAAGGTCGTAGTCCTTGCCGGGGTAGCTTTTCGCCGGGGCCACTTCGAAATTCACGCGGCCGGCAAGGCCCTGGCGCTTTGCGGACTCGCGGGCGGCGGCGATGGATCCCTC
>DATFZR010000121.1:0-3322 GCA_035314265.1 Candidatus Acidiferrales bacterium | reverse complement strand
CTCTGTGCCCTCTGCGTTAAAAAAGCCGTAAGCCGCACGCGCATTCACGCCGCCAGCAACTTCCGGCAGCGTGCAGCTCTTGTTGGCAACTCCTTTTCGAGCCTTCCAAGAATGGCGTGCTTGAGGCCTTCCTCTCTCATGCGCGCCGCCGTCTGTGCAACTTGCTCCGGAATTGCCGCCGCCATGGCCGCCACGCGCTCGAGCACTTCTTTCTCGTCCAACCGCACTTCTTTTGCCAGCTTTTGCCACTGGCGCACGCCAATCTCCCACAGCTTGTATTCTCCGCCCAGTTTCATGGCCAGCCGGATGCGGCGCGCATCAAAATCGGGATAGGGCAGGACGCTCGCCAGATCGTAGATCGGTGCGAGACGAACCTGGCCGCCCGAGCCGAGCAGCACGGCGTAATTTTTGGCGTGTGCGTCCGTTCCCGCAATCAGCCAGTTGAAGGCCACGGTATCGATAAATCTCCAGACGTCTTCTTCGGCGCTGTTGGAAAACAGGCGCAAGAGTTCCACGATCCGCCGCACGCCCGGCCCGCCTTCGCTTTCGTATTTGCGTGTCGGCGGCAGCGCCAGCGCCTGGCACATGTCTTCCTGGTGGATGCGCTGAAATCGTCCATTTACCTGCAGGCGGTCGTAGCGCTCCACGACGATGGCGATTTCGTCCTCGAAGCGCAGGATGCGCGAATGCGGCACCGTGAGTCCGAGCGCGCCGCCCAGCTCCAGGCAAAAATGTTCGTTTTCCGCGTGGCCGTCGAACTCGCCGGTGGGCGGCTTCAAAATGTGCGTGGTGGGCACCCGTCCAGAGGGCAGCCCCCATCGCCCGTTCAGAAACAGCAACGCCGTTTTCGGCTGCGCGCCGGCCAGGCTGAACTGCCCGGTGTCACGCGGCAATCGCCATGCCGCGTGGTCCGCGCGCAACGCGCGCAAGCGCTGCGCGATGGTCGCGGTAGTGAGCCATTCCACGTCCGCGGGGGAGCGCCGCCGGATCGCTTCGAGCCGCTCTGGCTGCACGAATTGCACCGCGCCCGCGCAATCTTCGCCCACGTTGGCGAGCAGCCCAAAGGCGTTGCGCGCGGAAACGTGAAACCGCCGCCCCCATTGGTCCAGCACGCGGTCGTTGTCCGGCAGCAAACCCCACAGAAATGGATCGATCTTGGCGTGGCTATGCTCGGCGAGACCCAGCGGCATGGAAAGCGACAGGGGAAAAGCCTCGGCGGAGCTGCGCCACGCGTCGTTGTAGGCGAAGGAAATTTTTCCGCTGGGTTCGCGCACCACGCGCCCCATTTCGCGCGTGTCCGCCAGCGCCAGCAGCTCCTTGCTCATGGCTTCTTCCGCCGCGCGTGCGGCGGCGAGTTCCGTTGCGGGCGCTGGAGTTTCTGCAGCACGGCGTCCAGATCGACTCCGCCGCGGCCCCCGGTCTTGGCGCTGCGGGGCTTCCCGCCGGGCGGTTCCGGATGGGCCGTCAGCGCCATGCCCAGCGCTTCCATGGTGCGCAACACCATGGCCAGCGGCACGCGGGGCTTGCCTTTTTCGAGTTCGATGATCCATTCGCGCCCCACGCGCGCTTTGCGCGCCAGCGCCGCCTGGCTCAGCCGCAGGAGCAAGCGCCGGTCGCGTACCACCGCTCCCACGTCCACCGTCGTCCGCAGCCGGGTAGTTCCTTTCACAGGCCCGCTCCATTCTCCCGGCACATGTCGCCGATCTCCGACATTCTAGCATAGTGGCCGTTCGCCGACATTAACAAATATGGCCGATCGCCGACAGCGCAGATCTTTCGGGCATCGATGTTCTTGCTTTTATCCTCCCTCCGGCTTACGGTTTTCTTAACGCAGAGGGCGCAGAGAACGCAGAGAAACGGCGGCCACAACGACGCCACAAAATCTCCACCGTGCTCAGATTCTCCTCATACGCTAAAGTGGCCCCTCGCCGGCGCTGCATTTCTCAACCGGTCGTCGCGCCGCCCGGAAGGCCCGCGTTGATTTCTCTGTGTCCTCTGCGACCTCTGCGTTAAGAAAGCCGTAAGCGCCCGCAAAATCCCCCACAGTGCTAAGATTCTCCTCAGGCCAAGTCCATGACCCCCTCGACACGCACGCGAAAAATTGCCACACGTGTTTCCCAATTGACCGGCGAAGGCGCGCTGGCCGTCTACACGCGCGCCAAAGAGCTGGAGCGCTCCGGCAAATCCATCATTCACCTGGAACTGGGCGAGCCGGATTTTCACCCCGCGGCCCCGGTGCTGGATGCCGTGCGCCAAGCCGTGTCCGACGGCCACGATCGCTACTGCTCGACGCGCGGCGTGCCCGCATTGCGCTCGGCCATTGCGGAATATCTGCAGCGCACGCGGCGGCTAGGTATTCGCGCGGAACAGGTGCTGGTGGCGCCGGGGTGCAAAATGGCGCTTGCCCTGGCCATGATGGCGCTCATCGAGCCGGGCGACGAGGTCTTGTATCCCGATCCCGGCTTTCCCATCTATCCTTCCTTTACGCGCGGCCTTGGCGCCCAGGCCGTGCCCTTTGCGCTGCGCGAGCAAAACGAGTTTCAGCCGGACCTGGCCGAGATTTCCGCGAAGATTACCGCCAGAACGCGCATGCTGATCTTCAATTCGCCGAACAATCCCACCGGAACGGTCTTTCATCCGGAGGCGCTGGCGAAATTGGCCGCGCTCGCCGTCAAGCACGACCTGTGGGTGCTTTCGGACGAAATTTATGCGCGCATTTTGTTTGGCGGCGAATATCAGTCCATCTGGGCCCTGCCGGGCATGGCGGAGCGCACGGTAATCATCGACGGCTTCTCGAAGAGTTTTGCCATGACCGGATGGCGGCTCGGATACGCGGTGGCCGCCAAGCCGGTGATCGACGCCATGGATCTGCTGGTGCTGAATACCTTTACGTGTGCGGCGGAGTTTACGCAGTTAGCGGCCGTCGAAGCTTTGCGCGATGCCACGCACGCGGTGGAAGCCATGGTTGAGGAATATCGCCAGCGCCGTGACCTTTTCGTGGCCGGGCTAAATCGCATTCCCGGTTTTCGCTGCCAGCAGCCGGAAGGCGCATTCTACGCCTGGGTGAACGTCTCCGATACCGGGCTCGCGGCGGAGGAAGTCGCGCGCCTGCTGCTCGAAGAAGGCGGCGTGGCGGGCATCGCCGGCGCGGCGTTTGGCGCCGAAGGAAAAAATTATCTGCGGTTTTCGCTGGTCAGTTCGCCCCAGCAGCTGCAAGAAGCTTTGCAGCGCATCGCGAACGTAGCCGCAGGCTGGGAATCCACCGTGGCGGCGGCAAAATCCCTGTAGCGCAGGGCGGAGCCCGGCGGCTTTTGCGCCGCAA
>DATFZR010000120.1:0-4414 GCA_035314265.1 Candidatus Acidiferrales bacterium | reverse complement strand
CCGACCACTTTCCTTCTAACCGGGCAGACGGCCACTGGTAGGCAGCTCTGATTCTCACCCGTGGGCATGCGCCGACGCCGCTCCGGACTGGCTTATTTCAGCCACCCTCGGCCGAAATGCACCGCGAATTCTCACCAAACGCCGCTCCAAGGCCGGAATCCTCCCGTAACATATTGACAATGCAGCTACTTATGGGCCATGCGCCGCGAGCTCTTTGGCTGGCTGCGTGCAGCCATTTGGCTGGCAGGGCCAGCAGAATTGGCTCGCCTGACAGACACTCGACTATCACTCGACCATCAATCGACCATGCGATTTAGAGCCCTTCTAATCCTCACCCTGGCCTTGGGTGCCTTGGCGCCGCTTCCGCCCTCTGCGCGGGCGCAGGAGCCGCCCGCGATACAACCTCAGGTCCAACCGCAGGAGCAGACGCCGGAGCAGACCGGCGGCGTTGGCCGGATCAGCCAGATTCAGGGTGCGGTCTCCACGCAGCGCGGCGACTCCGGGGACTGGAGTGCGGCCACCGTCAATACGCCGGTTGTGCCCGGCGACCGGATTTCAACCGGGGAGCACTCCCGCGCGGAGATTCAGCTCGACTACGCCAACATTCTTCGCCTGGAGGCAAACTCCGTGGTGCGCGTGACGGAACTCGCCGAGGGGCGCATCCAGATTCAAGTGGCGCAGGGACTGGTGAGTTTTGACGGATTCCCGAACGCCAACACGGATGTGGAAATTGACACGCCGAACCTGGCGATTCATCCGCGCAAGGACGGCTCCTATCGCGTGCAGGTGAGCTCGGACGGCGAGACCCTGGTGACGGTGCGCCGCGGCCAGGCGGAAGTAGGCACGGCGGAAGGCAGCACCGTCGTGGAGGCCGGCCAGATTGTTACCGTGCGCGGCGACAGCGGCTCCGCGCAGTACCGAGTTTCAAACGCTCCGGCCCGCGACGGATTCGACTTCTGGAATGACGAGCGCGATCAATACATCCAGCGCGCGCAGGCCGCCCAATCGCAAGACGTGAACCCGTACTACACCGGCAGCGCCGACCTGAACGCCAACGGCACCTGGCAAAACGCGCCGGACTACGGCCCCGTGTGGACGCCGAATAACGTGCCCGCGGACTGGGCGCCTTACCGCGACGGCTCGTGGCTATGGGAGCCGAACTGGGGCTGGACGTGGGCGTCGTCTGAGCCGTGGGGCTGGGCGCCGTATCACTATGGCCGCTGGTTCCTGCAGGGGGCGCGGTGGGCATGGTGGCCCGGCCCGGTGACGCCGTTCTTCCGGCCGGTATGGGCGCCGGCTTACGTTTCGTTTTTCGGATTTGGCGGCGGCGGCTTCGGATTCGGCAGCTTCGGTTGGCTGCCCATCGGCCCCGGCGATTTCTTCTTCCCCTGGTGGGGAATCGGCCGGGGATTCTCTTTCGTCAGTTTCAATTTCTTTTTCCACGGCGGTCATGGATGGGCGCCGCTGGGCGGGATTCACGGGCGCAGCGGCTTCTCAAACATCAACGGGATGATGAGCAATGCACGCTTGCGCTCGGGCATCACCAGCGTGGCTGCGGGACGCTTTGGCGGCAGGGTAATGCCGCAGGGACGCGCCATCGGCGCGGAGGAAATGCGTGGAGCACAATTTGCGCGGGGAAACCTGCCGGTGGCGCCGACGCGAGGAAGCCTGAGCGCGTCCGGGCGGCCGGCTTCCGCGGGAACGGTGCCATCGCGGAATCTCGGCTCGCAGCACTTCTTTTCGCACAACCAGGCGGCGGCGACGCAGCACTCATTTGCCGCGGACGCCGCGCGGATGAACCGGCAGATCGAACAGCAGCGCGGCTCGGGCACGAATGGAGAGAGCCGGCCGTTCAGCCGCGAATCGTCGTCAGGTGCATCCTCCGGAGTGGGCAGGCAGGGCGAGCAGCCGCGTTCAAACTTCCGCCCGGATACCCAGCAGCCACAGGGCCGCGCGCCGGGCAACCCGACGGCGGAGCGCGGCAATTGGAACGCGTTCCAGGGCAGTCATGGCACATCGCCGCAAACGGGCGTCGGCGCGGAGCGCAATCTGGCGCAGCCGCGCGGCACAGGACCGGTTGCGAGCGCGCAGCAGCCGCGCTCCTACGGAATGGAAAGCAACGGAGGATGGCAGCACTTCAGCGCGCAGAACCGGCCGGGAGGAGAAATGAACCGCGGGCCGGCATCGAATGCGCCGCGAACGCAGGCCCGGCCACAACTTGATCTGCACCAGTCCATCGTCCAGCAGCGCGTCCCTGCGAATGCCCAGCAACGCGCGCCTTCGAACGGGCCGTCGTCGTACGGGCCGGGCGGTGGAGGCTACCACCCGTCGCCCCAGTCATCCTATGCAGCGCCGCGCTCGCAACCTTCCGCGCGCGCGCCGGAAGCTCCGCGGGGCTCCCCGGCAGCGCCGCACTACTCCGCACCTCCCGCTGCGCACAACAATCACCAAAGCTTTGGAGGCGGCGGTGGAGGCAATCGCGGCGGCGGGTCATCTCATCCTTCGAGCCATTCCTCGGGCGGCCACTCGGGCCATCACTAGGCTGTTTCGCCGCACATACTGCACACACACCGCCTCTCGAGAGGCGGGCTACAGAACCACTACCACGGAATGATCACAGCCCCTTGCTTAGAAGGAATTCGCGGACGACTTCGGAGATGTCGCGATGTTCGCCGTCCACGGCGTAGTTCATCCGGCGCATGTCTTCGGCACTGATCCGGCCGGCCAGACCATCGAGCGCGGCGCGCAGGCCGGGAAATGCGTCGAGCGCGGCCTGGCGCACGATGGGCACGGCGTCGTAGGGCGGGAAGTAGTGCTTGTCGTCGGCGAGCGCCACGAGATCGAGCGCGCTGATCAGCCCATCGGTGGAATTGCCAACCGCGAGGTCCACCTGATTTTCGGTGAGGGCGCGGTAGAGCAGGCCCAGGTCCATCAGGCGGGGCGGCTCGCGAAACGTAAGGCCGTAGGTCTTCACGAGTCCGGCGTAGCCGTCCGGCCGCTCCCTGAATTCGTAGCCGACGCCCATGCGCCATTGGGGCGCGTACTGGGCGGCCTGCGAGAGCGTGGAGATTTTCAGGCGGCGCGCATCGGCGCCGCGGACGACGACGGCAAACGTATTGTCGAAGCCGAGCGAAGGCAGCACCACCAGGTTCCAGCGGCGCGCATATTCCGAGCGCACACGCTCGAAGGCTTCCGCGGTGCCGGAGATCGGCGGGTCTTTGAGCACAGCGGTGAGCGCGGTGCCGGTGTATTCCACGTAAACGTCTGCGCGGCCGGCGAGCAGCGCCTGCTGGCAAATGAAGGTGCCGGCCATGTAGAAGCGACGCTCCACGGGCAGGCGTGCGGCATGTTCGATGTGCTGGGCCAGAAGTTCGCCGAGCACGGCCTGCTCGGTGAAGTTCTTCGATACCACCACCACCGCGCGGCCCCGCTCGCGACCGCAGGCGGCGAGCCCGCAGGCAGCGGCGACCGCAAGCACAAAAACCGGCAGCACGCGGGCCGCGGCGCGCATTACACGCGCTCACGCAGGCGAGCCTCAATCCATCCGAGGGAAAGGTCGGCCGCGAGGGCGAGCACAGCGGCAGGCAGAGCGCCGGCAAAAATCAGCGAGGTATTCACCATGGCCAGGCCGCGGAAGATCAGCTCGCCCAGGCCTCCCGCGCCGATAGCCGCGGCAATGGTGGTGATGCCGATGGCGAGCACGGCGGCCACGCGAACGCCGGCGACGATTACGCCGAGGGCCAGCGGCAGCTCCACGCGGAGGAGAAGCTGACGATCCGTAAGACCCAGGCCGCGGCCGGCCTCCACGACGGCCGGATCCACTCCCAGAATGCCCGCGCAGACGTTGCGCAGAATGGGCAGCAGGGCATACAGCGAAAGCGCGAGGATGGCCATGCGCGGGGCGCGCTCGCCAATCCACGGCACGGCGAAGAGAAAGCCGAACAGCGCAAGGCTGGGCACCACGTGAATCGAATTCACCAGGCCGAGAACGGCGTTGGCAATCGCGGGCCGGCGCGCGATCGTCACCCCCAGGGGAACGCCCACGAGAACGGCGATGCCCACGGAGATTCCGGCCAGCGAGAGATGCTCGAGTGTGAGCGTGAGCACCTCACGGGGATGGGCGAGCAGGTAGTCGAGGAAATTCACGCGGGATCCCCTCCGGCGTCTTGCGCGGAGAACGCATGGCGGTAGGCCGCGGCAAGCAGGTCGGCCGTGCGCATGAATTCCGCGGGCGTGTAGAGACCGATCAGCCGTCCCGCGTCGAGGAGAGCGATTTGCGTGCCGAGCAGCAGAGCCTCGCGGAGGTCGTGGGTAACGAGCACCACGGTCTTGCCCAATCGCTTCTGCAGCCGCGCAAATTCGCCCTGCAACTCGGCGCGTGTGAGCGGATCGAGCGCTCCAAAAGGCTCGTCCA
>DATFZR010000119.1:0-2637 GCA_035314265.1 Candidatus Acidiferrales bacterium | reverse complement strand
CGCCGGCGCCATGCTTCGTCCACCAGAAAGTGCTGGCCTAGTCGCTGTGGCATCGCGGCGGAGTTTAGCAGGGTTCTGCGCGGTGACACGGGCACGATGTTCAACCGTGGTTGCATCGGAAGGTTTCCGACGCGAACCTCGGCGTTTTTCCTCGGCCATCACCTGCTGAATTTCTTTTTCTTCCGAGATGCTCGGTTTCTTCCGCCCTTGCCGCGCGCAAGACTACCCCGGACACACGACCCAGGGATACCATTCAGGAGCGGGGCTCCGCAATAAGTACATCCAATGATGCTATGGGCTGATTTGCGGCACATCCCATTGGCCCAAGCAAGCCAGTTGAAGGGATTGAAGATGGGGCAGGCGTTACGCCCTGCTTGACGCTGGGCCGGTGATCTTCTAACGTGAGTGGCTCACGAGACGATGAGAATCCTGTTTGCAGCTTCGGAGGCGGCGCCGTTCGCGAAGACCGGCGGGCTGGCGGACGTGCTCGAGGGTTTGCCGCGCGCGCTCGCGGCCATGGGCCACGAGGTGGCCGTGGTTCTGCCGCGCTACCGGGGAATCGGGACGAAGCGCGTAGTGGTGCCCAGCCTGACGGTTCCGCTCGGCTCGACCATACATTTCCCCACGATTCACGAAGGCGACCCGCTGCATGGCGTGCGCTACTACTTTGTAGACGCGGCGGAGTACTTCGATCGCGGGGGGCTCTACGGTGAAGGCGGATGGGGTTTTGGAGACAACCCGGAGCGATACACGCTGTACGCTCGCGCGGTGATCGAGATCGCGAAGCAACTGTGGCTGCCGGATGTGTTCCACTGCCACGACTGGCAAGGCGCGCTGGTTCCCGTGCTGCTGCGCGGAGTGTACGGATACGATCCGGCGTTCGCGCGCATCCCCGTGGTGTTCACGGTGCACAACATCGCCTACCAGGGGCGCTTTGGGAGCGACGTGCTGGGGCGCATCGGGCTGCCGGGCCACCTGTTCAACGCGAACGCATTGGAGTTCTGGGGAGACGTAAACTTCCTGAAGGGCGGGATGCTGTTTGCCGACTACCTGACCACGGTGAGCCGGAAATACGCGGAGGAAATCCAGACGCCGCAATTCGGCTACGGGCTGGATGCGGTGGTAAGGTCGCGCGCCTCGCGGCTGACAGGCATTCTGAACGGAGCGGACTATTCGACGTGGAATCCTGAGACGGATCGCTGGATCAAGGCGCACTATTCAGCCGGGGATTTGAGCGGGAAGGCAACGTGCAAGCGCGACCTGCTGCGCGAGCTGCGGCTGCCGGAAGAAAACAACGACCGGATGGTGGTGGGGATTGTGTCGCGGTTTGTGGAGCAGAAAGGGTTCGACCTGATTGCCGAGGTGGGGCGGGAGTTTCTGGACGAAGACGTGGCGGTGGTGGCCCTGGGCTCCGGGGACGCGCGTTACGAGGCTTTCTTCCGCATGCTGGCGGAGGCGCGGGCTGACCGGCCGGAGCGCGTGGGCGTGCGGATCGGGTTCGACAACGTGCTGGCCCACAAAATCAAGGCCGGCGCTGACCTTTTCCTGATGCCGTCGCGATACGAGCCTTGCGGCCTGAGCCATCTGTACGCCATGCGGTACGGGACGATTCCGCTGGTGCGCGCCACGGGCGGGTTGGACGATACGGTCGAGCCGTTTGATCTGAAGACGATGCAGGGGAACGGGTTCAAGTTCTGGGACGCCACGGGACCCGCGCTGCTGGATACGCTGCGCTGGGCGCTGAACTGCTACCGGAATCCGCCGGCCTGGGCGAAGCTGATGCAGAACGCCATGGCGCAGAACTTCTCCTGGGCCACGGCCGCGGAAAAGTACGTTGAGGTGTACGAGAAGGCGCGGGCGGTGCGGGCGGGATAGGGGCGGCGGGCGCCGGTCCGCGGGCGTGTATGGATTCGACGCGGAACGGGGGCACGAAACCAGCGACCCGTTGTAGCATCTAATAGGCCGGCGAAAGCGAGAGAGGTAGAAAGGAATCGAGGCAAATATGTCCGACGCAGTGGCACAAGTAAACGACACGAATTTCAATGCAGACGTCATCGAGGCGAGCAAGTCGCAGCCGGTGATGGTGGACTTCTGGGCGGAATGGTGCCGGCCCTGCATGATGCTGGGGCCGACGGTGGTGGAGGTGGCCCAGGCCAACGCGGGAAAGATCAAGGTTGTGAAGATGAACGTGGACGAGAGCCCGGAAACGCCGTCGAAGTACAACATCCGCGGCATTCCCACGCTGCTGCTTTTCAAGGGCGGGCAGGTGGTGGGACAACTGGTGGGCAACCTGCCGAAGGATGAAGTGCAGAAGTTTGTTTCCTGCCACACGCAGTAATTCCGAACGACAAGCGGAAAACCGACAGCGGGGCGAGAACCCCGCTTTTGCAATTGCGTCCGCTCGGATTCCAAGGGTACGATAGTTCACTGTCCCGATCCCGAAGCGTCGGGATTCGGGAGAATTCTCCCGCCTGACTCCGATATTCCGGCAAGAATGTGGGTTTTCGATCGAGCCGAGCGGGGGAGAGTGCGGGTGCGCGACCCCGTTGATCGCGGGCGCGCCGGCGAGCGAATCGCAGGAGCGAATGGAGAGAATGGGCGCAGTGGTGATTGTCGGAGCGCAGTGGGGCGACGAGG
>DATFZR010000118.1:0-3960 GCA_035314265.1 Candidatus Acidiferrales bacterium | reverse complement strand
CTCCAATAGGCTGTCTTGCCTTTCAGTGATTCTTCTGTCGTTCGCCGGCGCGTTGCCCGCGCAAGATCTGAAGCTGCGCCAGGAAGCGACAACGATGCTGGAGCACGCGGCGGCGCTCAGTGCACCTTCGAGCCGCATTGGCAACCGCGTGTCTATCAGCTTCCGGGCGGCCAAACCGGACGGGACGGAGGACGTGGGCACGTTCAATGTCGCGTTCGCGACTTGGCGCACGTACCGCACCGAGACGCTCTCCACTGATTTCCACACGCTCACGGTGAACGATCACGGCCGGAAGGTCACGTTGCAGTCGCGAGACGTGGCGCCCGCCGTCGAGCAGTTGGTGTGGTGGCTGGTGCCGATCCACGTGGGGCGCTTCGATCACGCGGATGTGATCCGATCCATCGTGGAGACCGGCTCGAATGGCCGGCCCGCGCGCTGCATCGAGTTCGACACCACATACGGCGCAAAGACGTCTGCAAACGAGATCTGCATCGACAAGGAGCAGGGCACCGAGGTGCACATGCGGCTGGGAGCGCAAACGTATAACTACTCCGCCTTCTTTCCGTGGCGCGGCGCTCTGCTTCCGGCCCATCTCGAATACGAGGAAAATGGCACGCGGATTGCGATCGAGCAGTCGTATAAGGAACTGGAGGGCGCGCTCGATCCCAGCGAACTGGTCCCGCCGCCGGGCGGCAAGACGATGATCGCGTGCCAGGAGTACCGCCAGCCCTTCGGCGTATACATGCCGCAGCCAAAGGCCGGAGCGAGCAGCCAGATAACGGACATCGTGATCCGCGGCGAGATTCGCACGGATGGAAAGATGTACGAGCCGACGATCGACTCTTCGAGCCGGCCGGACCTGAACGACGAAGCCCTGGCCCTTATCCGTACCTGGACATTTACCCCGCCCACCTGCGATGGCGAGCCCGGTTACGGTCCCGCGGTGGTGACTCTCCATTTTCAGGGGCGTTGATTTCCCCTCGAGGGTCCGCGAGTCCAGCATTCTTCCTCGACCTTCACATTGCGGCGTGTTTTCCAGAAACATATTCCAGCCGGATTGCGTTCCTGAGATATAACAGCGGCCTGCAACAGGAGCACTGCTCGCTTGCGGAGCAAACGGTGCGGAACTTCGGCAACAGGAGGACGGCTTGAAGTTGGAGATCCAGGGTGTGAGCAAGCAGTACGACGGGAAGGTGTGGGCGCTGCGCGACTTTACGCTCGAACTCGCGCCTGGCGTGCTCGGCCTGCTGGGGCCGAACGGGGCGGGGAAGTCCACGTTGATGCGGATTCTGGCCACCATCGCGAATCCCACCTCGGGCGCCGTGTTGTGGAACGGCACGGACATTGCCGACGAGCCGGACGGGCTGCGCAGCGAACTGGGTTACCTGCCGCAGGATTTTGGCGTGTATCCGAACCTGAACGCCGTGGAGTTTCTGGAATACCTCGCGGCGGTGAAAGGCATTTCCGCGGCTGCCGCGCGGAGGCGTATTGACGAGTTGCTGGCGCTGGTAAATCTGACGGAGGCGCGCAACCGTCCGCTGGGCGGCTATTCCGGCGGGATGCGCCAGCGCGTGGGCATCGCGCAGGCGCTGCTGAACGATCCCAAGCTGCTGATTGTGGACGAGCCGACGGCCGGCCTCGATCCCGAAGAGCGCGTGCGTTTTCGCAACCTGCTCTCGGAGCTATCCGGCGAGCGCATTGTAATTCTCTCCACGCACATCGTGAGCGACGTGGAGGCCACGGCCACGGGAATCGCCATCGTATCGCGCGGCCGGCTGGTGACACACGCGTCGCCCGAGGCGCTCTTGGCGCGCCTGGAAGGGAAAGTGTGGGAATGGGTGGTGCCCAGCGCGGACCTGCCCGCGGCGCGGCAGCGCTTTCTTATCTCCACGGTCACGCGGCGCAGCGATGGCGTGCATGCGCGCGTGGTGTCTGATGCAGCACCCGGACCGGGCGCCGCGCCGGTCACGCCGAACCTGGAAGACGCCTACCTCGACGCCGTGGCCGGTCAACGCGGCCCCGGCCCGGTGGAGACGGCATGAACCCGCGCGTGCTCTATCACATCGCGCGCGCCGATTTTCTCGAGCGCGTGCGCCGCTACAGCTTTCTGGTGACGCTGGCCTTTACCCTCTACGCCGCCTTCGAGGCCAATCGCGGCAACATCGTGGTGAGCGTCGGCAAGTACCGCGGCATATACAACTCCGCGTGGCTGGGGATGCTGCTCTCCATGACGGCCACCGTGCTGATCACCATCGTGGGCTTCTACGTAATCAAGAACACCGTGGAGCGCGACCGGCGCACCGGCGTCGGGCAGATCCTGGCCTCCACGCCCGTGGGACGCGTGAGCTACCTGACGGGCAAAGCACTCAGCAACTTCGCCGTCGTTGGCGTGATCGCCGCGGTCCTGATGCTCGCGGCGCTCGCCATGCAACTCTGGCGCGCCGAGGCCGCGGGCATTGACCTTTGGAACCTCGCGTCGCCGTTCCTATTCCTCACGCTTCCGGCCCTGGCGTTCCTGGCGGCGCTCGCCGTGCTGTTCGAATGCGTGCCCGGATTGCGCGGCGGCTTCGGAAACGTGGCCTACTTTTTCCTCTGGACCGCGCTGTTCGGCGCCGGAATCCAGAGCCACAGCAACTACCTGGACCTGATGGGTGCGGGCTTTATCGAGCGCAGCGTGGTGGAGAGCGCGAAACAACTGCCGGGGTACGAGGGCCACGGTTTTTCGTTTCAGATCGGGCCCAGCATGCACGAGACTTTCCAGACCTTCGTTTGGGACGGGTTCCACTGGAGTGCAGCCGTCGTCCTGCCGCGGTTGAGCTGGTTCGTTTTCGCGCTTCTCACGCTGCTGCTGGCCGCCGTATTCTTTGACCGGTTTGATCCCTCGCGGAACCTGTTGCATCGAGTGGCCGTGGGATTGGGGCTGCGTTCGATGCGGCCGCCGGCCGCGAGCGAGGAGGATTTGAGGGCGACAGCAGGCGCCGCAGCGCCAGCCGAAGCTTCATCGGCTGCCGGCGCCGTTCATCTAACGCCCCTGGCCGGGAGCACTGGAGGCTTGCGATTCGGCGCGTTGCTCGCCGCCGAACTGCGCCTCATGCTGAAGGGCCGGTCGAAGTGGTGGTATCTGGTCGCGCTGGGATTACTGATCGGATCGTTTTTCGCGCCTGCGGGCGAGGCGCGCGGGAAAGTGCTGGCGTTCGCCTGGCTATGGCCCGTGCTGTTGTGGTCTGCCATGGGCACGCGCGAGGCGCAAAACGCCACTGGGCCTTTGATCTTCTCGTCCGCGCGTGCGCTGGGGCGGCAACTGCCCGCCGTGTGGATGGCAGGAGTGTGCGTGTGCCTGCTTACGGGCGCGGGCATCGCGGTGCGCCATGTGATTGCCGGCGATTGGGTTCACCTGCTTGCCTGGGCCGCCGGCGCGATGTTCATTCCCGCGATGGCGCTGGCGTTGGGCGTCTGGGGCGGCACCAGCAAGCTCTTTGAGGGGTTGTACACGGCGTTCTGGTATGCGGGACCGGCACAGCCCACATCTTCGCTCGACTTCATGGGCGCCTCGCCAGTACTCAGCGCCCGCATTCCGCTGTATTATCTCGCGGCAACACTCGGCTTGCTTGCAGTAGCCGCCGCGGGCCGCCGTCGCCAGATTCGGCGGTGATGGCTCGGGCGCAACGGCTCGCACGCATCGGAAACGCGGGAAATGAATCCGGCGTCCAAACGGACGCCATCTTTGAGGGGGAGAATTCATGAGAAACAAGATTTGCAGTGCATCGATTGCCGCCGCCGCGAGCCTTGCGGTTTTTCTGGCGTGCGCGCCGGCGGCCGGCGCGCGTCCCGCCGCTGGGGGGAAGGCGCAGCAGAAGCCTGCTCCGGCAGCGACCACGAATCCCAACGAGGGTTTTCTCCGCACCTGGAAGGACATCTCTGGAAAGGTTCTGGAGATGGCCGAAGATTTTCCAGAGGACA
>DATFZR010000117.1:0-9642 GCA_035314265.1 Candidatus Acidiferrales bacterium | reverse complement strand
ATGCCGTGGAGGTAACCTTCGATCGTTCGTGGCTTTACGTGCGGCAGGAGACCAAAGACGGAAAAATCGAGAGCCGCACGTGGGGGCCCGGTGATCCCGCGCCAAGCCTCACGCCGCTGAACTACCAGTTCCGCGGCAACGTCGAGTTCCTGCTGCGCGACGGGCGCGCCTCGGAAACCGCTCTGGCAACCGACCCTGTTACCGGGCACGTGATGAAGGTGGACGTGGTCCTGACCGTATTGAAATGACGGGCTGAAGTTAGAAGAACCAGGGGGCGCGGCATCCAGAAGCGTGGCCGTGCCCCTCCGGCCTATTCGTCTTCCGATGCGTCAGCCGCTGCTGTCGTGCGTTCGTGGCCCGGGCAGATCAGGCGGTAGTCGCAGAACTTGCACAGGAATCCGGGCTTGGCGGGAAACAGGCCGGCGCGCACGCTTCCGGCAACTTCCTGCACGATGGCTTCGGCTTCCAGCAGGTCTTTCGGATCGCGCTTGATGGAAACCACGCCATCGTTTTCCAGGTAGTGGAAGGCGACCGCGGGCAGTCCGAGCTCCAGAGCCTCGCGGGCGGCCAGCGCGTACAGACTCACCTGCACGTTTCGCCTCAGCTCTTTCTCGCTACGCGGGCGGCCCGTCTTGTAGTCCACGATTTCAAAGGTGCCGCCGGGGACCACGTTGATTTGATCCATGCGGCCGATCAGCACGACGTCGTTCGCCATAGGCAGGCTGAACGTCTTTTCCTGATCGCGCACGGCGGGCGGCGCGGCAGCAAGCCGGGCGTGGAGTTTGCGGAGCTGCTCGCGTCCTTCTTCGCGGTAGGTTTCCTCCTGGTAGGAATCTTCGAAGCCCACGCTCTTTCGCTTGCGCCATTCCTCATCGTAGAGCGCCAGCACGCGATCGAGCGCGGGCAGCCCGCCTTTGCTCAGCTCGGCAACAGCATGCTGGATGGTTGTGTGGATGATGCTGCCGAAAGTGATTGCGGCGCTCGGTTGTTCACGGATGTGCCAGCGGTTGCTGAACAAAACCTTCTGCGGACAATTCCGATAGGACTCGACGGAGTCCGCACTCAGCTCGATCGGGCGGGCAACGGGCGGCCGGTAGCTCGCGGCCCAGTCGCCGATGTGGGAGGGTTCGTAGCCGTCCGCGTCAATCGTGGCAAAAAGGTCGCCGGATTCGCCAAGGATTCCCACGGCTTCATTCACCGCGCCGGGTGTTTGCGCGAGCTGTACGACGGGTGTGAGCCTCACAACGTCTTTGCCCAGCCGGCCCATCTCCTGCTCGATGTCTTCCAGAAAGGGAGAAGGCTTTGCGCCCTCGCGAGCGAGGGTGGTGAGCGTCAGGCGGCGCTTGGCGCGCGTGAGCGCCACGTAAAACAACCGGCGCTCCTCGAGTATGTGGTGATCGCCCGTGGGCAGATCCTCCTTCATCAAGGCATCGGGAAACTCGAAGAAGGGCCGCCGGTTGGTGACCGGGAAAGAGTTGCGGTTGAGGCGGATGACGAACACGTGCTCGAATTCCAGGCCCTTGGCGGAATGCACGGTCATCAGTTGCACGGCATCGCCGCGCACGGCTTCCGCCTGCGCTGCTTCGTCGCCGCGATGCTCCTCGTCGAGCGTCACGCTGCCGCCGGCCTGCTGGAAATAGCGGAAGTATTCGAGGAATTCGCGCAGCCGGTCGTGGGGATTCGCCACCTGCCACTGCTCCACGAAACTGCGAAACGCGGAGAAGGCGCGCCGGTCGGACTCATCGGAGAGCGGAAGGGCGCCGAATGACGCGGCGATTTCGTCGAAGACTGCGGTGACCGGCTCGCGGCGCGCCAGGCCATGCAGGCGCTCTTGCAGGGCGAAAAGATCCGCCAGAGCGGGCAGCGCAGCGCTACGTTCGCGGTCCGGCGCTTCGGCATCTTCCGCTGCGCCGCCGGATTCGTGCGGCGCGCCCAGCGCGGCCCACAGCGACTTGCGCGGATGCTTTCCGGCGCGCTGCCCGGCACGCACCAGGTCGTCCGGCGTCATGCCCCAGCGGGGAATCGCCACCACGCGGGCGCAGGCCACATTGTCGCCGGGCCGATCCGTCCAGCGCAGGCCGGCCACCAGGTCGCGCACCACGGGATTCGTGAATACCGAGAGCCGGCGAATCACAAAGGGAATGCCGTGGCGCTCGAGCGCCGGCACCACCGCCTCGCGATGCCGGTGCGTGCGGTAGAGGATGGCGCACGCGGACCACGGGCGGCCGCGCCGGCGCTCCTCCTCCAGTTGCGTGGCGATCCATTCCGCTTCCGCATCTTCGCTGGCCAGGCCCACGATACGAATGGGATCGCCTTCGGCGTTCAGCGTGGTGAGCTGCTTATCGGGAAACATGCGGTTGGCGTCGCCGTTGTTGCGGATCACGGCATCGGCCAGCCGCAGGATTTTCTTGGTGGAGCGGTAGTTGCGCGTGAGCAGCACGCGGGAATCGCCCGCGCCGCGCAGGGCCGTCAGAAAGTCGCGCTCGAACATGCGGAAGCTGCCGAACGACGCGCCGCGGAAGCGATAGATGGCTTGATCGTCGTCGCCCACCACAAACAAGTTGCGCGCGTCTCCCGCAACCAGGCCGAGCAGGCGAATCTGCGCGACGTTCGTATCCTGGAACTCGTCCACCAGTACGAAGCGAAAACGGGCGCGCAGCGCTCGAAGCGCCGCATCATCGCGCTCGAGCAGGTGCACCGTCTCCATAAGGCTGCCGCCGAAGGTGAGAAGGTTTTTCTCCTCGAGCAGGCGCTCGCTTTCCGCATAGGCGCGCGCCACCTCGAGCTGCTTCTCCAGCTCCTCCTGGGTATCGGGATCCGGCGCGGCGCCTGCGTGCGCCGCTTCCCCCTCCACGTAGCGGAGATACTCCTCCGCGCTCACCAGCTCATCCTGGCAGCGGGAGAAGAACTTCGTAAAGTCGTTCAGGAATTGTCCGGGGTCGAAGCGGCGGCGGTAATACATCAGACCGAGCCGGGCGAGGTTGCGCCGCAGAAGAATCCAGTGCTCCACTTCCACGATCGGACGGAGCCCCGGATGCGCTTGCTGGAGAACGTCTTTGCAGAAGGCATGAAAGGTGGTGGCCACTAGGCCCTTGCCGCGCTCGCCCAGCGCCTTGCGCACGCGCGTGGCCATTTCTCCCGCGGCCTTGTGCGTGTAGGTAAGGGCCAGAATCTCGCCGGCGAAAAGCTCGGGATGAGTTTCGAGCAGGCGGCGGATGCGCTCCACGATCACGAGCGTCTTGCCCGTGCCCGCGCCGGCCACCACCACAAGGGGGCCTTCGCCGTGCTCCACGGCGCGGCGCTGCTCGGGGTTCAAGCGGTCGGTTCCCCCGCGCTCCCCGGCGGAGGGCATTTCAAACAGCGTTCCCATGTACAGGATGCTACCGCACCCCGGCTGGGGCGCGTAATCGCGCTACGGATGCGCGGGAGCGGCGGCTGCCTGCGGCTGTATGTAATACCCCTTACGCGTGCGCACCAGCAGGCCTTTGCGGTCCACTTCCACCTGAATCTTGCGGAATTTGCCGTCTGCGGCGTAGCCCGGCGGGATGTACGCCAGGGAATACTGGTTGCGCAGCTCTTCGCCGATGTCCTGGAAGGATTGGCCGAGGTCGTCCACGCTGTAAGGATAGAAGGCGCGCCCGCCCGTCTCCGTGGCAAACTCATCGAGCACTTTGTCCTCTTCTCCCTTCAGATATTTCCGCTGCACCTGCTTGCGCGCATCGTTCGTGGCATCGGCGGAGACCCATTGCGTGCTGCTGCTGATGCAATAGATGGCCGCGCCGGTGTGCTGCGCCGCTTCAATGGCCGCGCCGCGTGACGCCTCCGACAAATTGTCGTCGCCGTCGGTGATCACCACGATGATGCGGCGCACAGCGGTATTCTCGGGCGCGGGGGGCGCCTGCGCGAGTTTTTCCGATGCCTTGATGATCGCGTCATACAGCGCCGTGCCGCCTCCCGCGCGCTGCTTCTGCACCGCCTCGGTAAGCGCCGCGGCGTCGTCCGTATAGTTCTGGATCACTGCGGGCTCGTTATCGAAAATCATCAGGAAGGCCTGGTCTTTCCGGCGCCGCAGCGTGTTGTGGAGAAACTCGATGGCCGCGTCCTTTTCGAATTCGAGCCGTTCGCGGATGCTGTTCGAGGTGTCCAGCAGCAGGGCGATGCGCAGCGGCAGGTCCGTCTCGCGCGCGAAGAATTCAATGCGCTGTTCCTTCCCGTCTTCCTTTACGTGGAATTCCGATTTCTCCAGATCGTTCACCAGCTTCTCGCGGCGCGTCACCACCGTGGCGATGATGTTCACCAGGTTCACGGGCACGCGAATGGGCGGGGTGGTCACCTGTGAGGGGGGTGCGGGCGCCGGCGCGGCCCCCTGCGGAACCGGATTTGGCGGCGGAGGAGCAGCGGGCTGCTGCGCCCCCAGGCCTGCCGCCGTGCCGAAGGCAGCCGCCAGGAGAAATGCGATCGCGAGTGTTGTGTGTTTCACGGGCGGATTATAGGTAGTCCTGCAAAGCCGCGTCAACGCGCGCCGGGGGGACTTTCCCTGCTTCAGCAAGCGCGGCGAGGAAGCTGCGCAATTCCGCGGGCAGCGGCGCCCTCGCCTCCACGCGCCGGCCCGTGCGCGGGTGCACAAAAGCCAGCCGCGCGGCGTGCAGGAAGATCCTGTTCAGCTCGGGCAACAGCTTTCCGGCCACCTCGGGAGATTTCGGCGCGCCGTACAACGCGTCGCCCACCACGGGATGGCCCAGCGCGGAAAAGTGCACGCGGATCTGGTGCGTGCGGCCCGTGCGCAGGCGCGCCTCCACCAGCGTAAAGGGTCCGAGCGTGGCCAACGCGCGCCAGTCCGTCTGTGAGGCCCGGCTTTCTTCCGGCCGCCGCCGCGTGGTCATGCGCGTGCGCCGGTGCATGTCGCGAGCCACGGGCAGGCGAATGGTGCCGTCCGCGCCCTTCAATTTTCCGTGGACCAGCGCGATGTAGATTTTCTCGACGGTGCGTTCCGCAAACTGCTCCGCCAGTCCGCGGTGGGCTGCGTCATTGCGCGCCACGACGATTGTGCCGGAAGTCCCTTTATCGAGCCGGTGAACGATTCCCGGACGCACGGCGCCTCCTTCTTCCGAAAGCTTGCCGTAGCGATGCAGCAGCGCGCCGGTAAGCGTGGTCCCTCCCGGCTGCGTTCCCGCGCCGGGGTGGACAACCATTCCCGACGGTTTGTTCACTACGACGACATCGGCATCCTCGTGCAGAATCTCGAGGGGAAATTCCACCGGCTCGGCGCGCAGCGGCTCGCGCGGCACCACCGCGACCTCCACAACCTCGCCGGCCGCCACGCGATGTGAACGTTTGGCGCACGCGCCTCCCACGCGCACGCGGCCCTGCTCGATCAGCTGGGCCAGGCGGGTGCGGCTCAGTGTGGGGAATTGCGCGGCAAGGTAGCGGTCCAGGCGCTCGCCGGCCGCGCGGGAAGGAACTTCCAGACGCTCAACCTCCGGCCCGTCCGCCATGATCAGGCCGTGGCGCGTCCCGCAGCGTTCGGAGCGGGCCGTGCGATGCCGAAGCGCGGACGGAACCACAGGTAAGCGCCCAGCAGCATCAGTCCCACGCTGGTCACCTGCATCAGCGTAATCGCGCCGCCGGCCAGCGGCGTGCGTCCCGGATCGCCGCGGAAGAATTCATTTGTGCCGCGTATCACCCCGTAGAGGAACATGTAGGCGCCGAGCACCTGCCCGGGCGGGCGTTTTCCCAGTCCGAGCTTCAGAAGAATGCAAAGGTTCACAAATTCCGCCGCCGCTTCGTAAAGCTCCGTGGGATGCAGCGGAACGCCGAGCGGCGTGCCCACCAGTTGATGCGCGTACGTGCTGCTGAATACTACGGCCCAGGGAACGTTGGTGGGTTTCCCGTAGCAGCAGCCCGCGGCAAAACATCCCAGCCGCCCGATGCCGTGGCCCAGCGCCAGCGGCGCCGCGTAAACGTCTCCGAGCTGCGCATACGAAAGCTTCTGCCGCCAGGAGTAAAGCACCAGAACCACGATCGCCGTCAGCAAGCCGCCATACCATACGCCCCCGGCTTGTATCGTGCTCCAGCTCACAATGTCGCGGGGATTCTGCTGGTAGTACGCCCAGTCCGACAGGATCAGCCAGGCCTTCGCGCCCACCAGCGCGGCCAGCACCATGTACACGCCCAGGTTCCACACGCGATCCGAATCGAGGCCCGCCATGGGCGCGCGCCGCTGCGCCAGCCACAGCGCCAGCAGGATTCCGAACGCCAGCAGCGTTCCGTAGGTGTGGATGGTTATGGGGCCCAGGTGCAACAGGACGGGAAACATGTCAGGCCTGCTCCGCTTCCGGGTGCCGCGCCAGCAGCAATTCGATGAGCACGAGTCCCGCGCCGACCACGATGGCGGAGTCCGCTACGTTGAAGGCAGGCCATTCATGGCCGCGGTAATAAATCAGGATAAAGTCCACTACGCCTCCATCCAGCAGCCGGTCAAACAGGTTGCCCGCCGCTCCCCCAAGGATTAGAGCGATGCCCGCGCGGGAACGTTGCCCGCCCGCTCGCCCGGCCACCAGCAACCAGGCCATGGCGCTCGCGGCTACGGCAGACAGAATGATGAGCGCCAGGCGCATCCAGGGAAGCCGCGAATCGGCCAGCAGGCCGAACGCTATGCCGGGGTTTCTGGTGTGCACCAGGTCAAAGAAGCCGGGAATCACTTCGCGATGCCAGCCGCTCACCGTAAACCGCTCGACGAGCGTTTTCGTCACCCGGTCTGTGGCCAGCACGGCCAGCGAGAGGATCACCCAGGGAATGGGCGCGCGGTTCATGGCGTCGGTATTTTCGTGATCTCGTCCAATGCTGCCACGCAGCGCTCGCAAACGGTGGGAAATTCGGCGTTTTCGCCCACACGCTCGGAGTAATTCCAGCAGCGTTCGCACTTCTGGCCGCGCGCCCGCTCCACGTCCACTTGCAACCCCGCCGCCGGCCCGGGCGCGCTCCCGTGATCTCCCGAAGCCACGGGCGGCGCTACCTCTACCTGGGATACGATGAACAGCGCAGGAAGTTCCCGCTCATACTCCCGCAGCAAGTCTCCCAGCGCGCCGCCTGCGCGGAGCAGCACGCGCGCCTCGAGCGAGCCATTGATTTCCTTCGCGTTGCGCTTGGCTTCAAGCGCCTTCAGCACGTTCTCGCGCACACCCAGCAACTCCTGCCATTTGGAGATGCGGTCCGGAGCCAAATCGGTGGCCAGCGATTCCGGGCTGGGGAAGAGCGTCATGTGGACGCTCGTGGGATCTCCGGGACGGCGCGGCATGTACTTCCATACCTCTTCGGTAGTAAAGACGCAAATGGGGGCCAGAAGGCTAGCCAGGGCGCGCGCGATTGTTTCCACAGCGGTCTGGGCGGAGCGCCGGCCGGGGCTTCGCGGGGCGAAGGTGTAGAGGCGGTCTTTGAGCACGTCGAAATAGAAGGCGCTCAGCTCCACGGTGCAGAAGTCCTGCACGGCGTGGAAGACGCGGTGAAACTCGTAGGAGGCGTACCAGGCAGCGCACTGCGCGGCGAGCTCCCGCGTGCGCTCGAGCATCCAGCGATCCATCTCCAACATTTCCGCGGCAGGCAGGGCGTCGCGTGCGGGCTCGTATCCGGCCAGGTTGCCCAACGCAAAGCGGAACGTGTTGCGGATTTTGCGGTAGGCGTCGGAAAGCTGCGCCATCACGCGGTCCGACATGCGCACGTCCGCCGTGTAATCCTGCGAGGCCACCCACAGACGCAACATGTCTGCGCCGTACTTCTCCATGATCTCGCTGGGCAGGACGATGTTGCCGAGTGACTTGGACATGGGGCGGCCGTGCTCGTCGAGCGTCCAGCCGTGGGTGAGGATTTCGCGATAGGGCGCGCCGTCGTGCGCGGCCATGCCGATCAGCAGCGAGCTGTGGAACCAGCCGCGGTACTGGTCGGGCCCTTCGAGGTACATGTCCGCGGGCCAGCGCGCGTCTCCGCCCGTGAGCACGGCCATGTGGCTGGAGCCGGAGTCGAACCAGACGTCCAGGATGTCCGTTTCGCGCCGCCACTTCGCCGCGCCGCAGGAGCACGTGGTTCCCGGAGGCAGCAGTTCCTCCGGCGAATGCGCGTACCAGGCGTCCGCGCCTTCCTTCTCAAAGAATGGAATCACGTGGCGCAATTTGGAGACGTCCTCGAGCCGCGTGCCGCAGGCGTCGCAATAGAAGACGACGATGGGCACGCCCCAGTACCTCTGTCGTGAGATGCACCAATCGGGGCGGCCACCCACCATGGAGCCCATGCGCTCTTCGCCCCAGCCGGGCATCCATTTGACGCGATGGATTTCTTCGAGCGTGCGCTTGCGCAGGCCGTTGTTGTCGATTCCGATGAACCATTGTTCGGTGGCGCGGAAAATCACGGGGCGATGGCAGCGCCAGCAATGGGGGTAGCTGTGCGTGATTTTTCCTTCGCCGAGCAGTGCGCCGCGCCGGCGGAGGAGCGCAGTGACTTCCGGATTGGCCTCGAATACGGTCTTACCTTTGTATTCGGGCAGGCCTTCCAGATAGCGGCCGTCGTCATCGAGCGGAGCGTACGTCTCCAGGCCATACTTCTGGCCGGTGTAGAAGTCCTCGGCGCCGTGGCCGGGCGCGGTGTGGACGATGCCGCTGCCCTGCTCGGTGGTCACATAGTCGCCGAGCACGGCGGGAACTTCGAGATCGAGGAACGGATGGCGGAACTTCAGTCCTTCGAGCTCGCGCCCTTTCCACCGGCCGCGCTCGGCTCCGATTTTCAGCCCGGTGCCTGCGGCAACTTTTTCCGCCATAGCCTCGGCCATCAGCAGCCGGCCTGCCGTTGTCTCGTACACGGCGTAGACGAAATCGGGATGGAAGGCAAGCGCGCGGTTGTGCGGGAGCGTCCAGGGAGTGGTGGTCCAGATCACCGCGGCCACATCAGCGCCAGGCAGACGGAACGCGGCTCCGCCCGCGGCCGCCTGGAATTTGACCCAGATGGAGGGGCTGGAGTGGTCCTCGTACTCGACTTCGGCTTCGGCGAGCGCCGTGCGGTCGTAGATGCACCAGTAGACGGGTTTGCGGCCGCGATACACGTAGCCGCGTTCCAGCACGGTGAGGAAGGTGTTGGCGATCACGGCCTCGTAGTGCGGGTCCATGGTCAGGTAGGGCTGGTCCCAACGGGCGAAGATGCCCAGGCGTTTGAACTGGATGCGGTGGGCGTCCACGTATTTATTGGCGAAGGCGCGGCAGAGCTTGCGGAAAGCCACGGGATCGGCCTCGCCCTTCTTGCCGCCCATTTCCTTTTCCACCTGCGTCTCGATGGGCAGTCCGTGGCAATCCCAGCCGGGGATGAAGCCGGCGCGGAATCCGGCGAGGCACTTGGAGCGAACCACCATGTCCTTGAGGGTTTTGTTGAGCGCGGTGCCCAGGTGGATGTTGCCCGTGGGATACGGGGGTCCATCGTGGAAAACATAGACGGGCGCGCCCGCGCGGGCCGCCAGGATCTGCTCATAGATATGCGCGGATTCCCACTCGGCAAGCTGCCGCGGTTCGGTCTGCGGCAGATTGGCCTTCATGGGGAAATCGGTGCGCGGAAGGTTGAGCGTGTCTTTTAACTTGGCTGTCGGAGGCATCCAGGTTTGTTCCC
>DATFZR010000116.1:0-3690 GCA_035314265.1 Candidatus Acidiferrales bacterium | reverse complement strand
TCTATGGGGACGTTCCGGCCCAGTAGGGCGCGGGCGTGCTATACTGCCGTCAATGAAAGCGAAGATGAAAACTGGGACTCTTGCATCCCGCCGGGCCAGTGGGAGAGCGCGCAGAAAGGTGGGCGTTCGTTCCAATGCCCGAAGAGCAGAAGACCTTTTGTTGCGCGGCTTCAAGGCCTCTTGCGCGAAGTGGCAGCGAGAAGGGCTGCTTCGAAAGCCGAGCTAGCCTCGCTTCAGGCGCACACCGCACTGCTTGGCAAACGCTCGCAGCGAAATCACGTCACTGTTGGTGTCCCGGGCCAGCCGGGAAACCACTTCCTCAGCCGCCTGAATGGAGGTGTGGACTGTGGCGTTCCGAAGAAGGTCCGCCAGCAATTGATCCTGGTGGTCCGCGTCGGCTGTAGACGTGAAGGCGTAAGCAAATACTCTCAGGGCCTGCTCCCAGCGGCGAATCCTCGATGCTTCGATATACTCTGCCAGTCTGCACAGTTGGTCCCAATCGAGAACGTCGACGGCGCGGATTCCAGGCTGCGTCATGTTCGTGGCCGTTCGCTCCAGTGAACGCAATTAGCCGTGAGAAGCATCCAGTAATTGCTTCAAGTATTGCTGCCACAACGCCGCCCACGTGTGCGTCCCATGCCCGTGCGTCTGGCTCGACGCCGGGATGAGCGCAAACCGCCCGTTCTTCACCTCTTTGATTTTCTGCTCCGCAATCCCCAGCTCCGGCGGATTGATAAAATCGTCCGCGGAGTTCACGAACATCACCTGAGCCGTGATCTTCCCCAGCCCGGCAGACGGATCGTAATTCCGCGAAGCATTCACGGCGTAGAGCATGTCGTTGGCGTCGAGCGTGGCGCTCACACGCGCCCTGTACTCGTCCAGGTATTTATCCGCGGCGTCGCGCGTTCCGTAATTCGCCTGCATCAGGATGGGCACGCTGCCGGCGATCAGCAGAAAATCCACGGATATCTCGATCCCGGCGCGCGGCTGGGCGGTGTAGTCGCCGTTCTTCCATTCGGGGTCTTTGCGGATTCCCTGCATCAGCATCTCCCGCCAGATGCGGTTGCGGCCGGCGATCTGCACGGGCAGGCAGGCCAGCGGCATCATCGCGTCCATAAAATCCGGATACGTCTCGCCCCACACCCAGGAGTGCATGCAGCCCATCGAGGTGCCCAGGATCAGGCGCAGGTGGTTCACGCCGATTCCCTTCTCCAGAAGCTCGTGCTGCGCCGCCACCATATCGTCGTAATCGTAAGACGGGAAATGCGCGTGCATCCCGTCGCTCGGTTTGCTCGACCCGCCGTGGCCGATGCTATCGGGAAGAATGATGAAGTAGCGCTCGGCGTCCAGAAGCTGGCCGGGACCGTACAGCACGCCGGCAAATTGCGGCAAAAGAAACTGGCGTCCCGAGCCGCCCGTGCCGTGCAGGATCAGCACCGCGTTCGTCACGCGGCCGCTCGCGTCCCGCGCCGGTTTGCCGAGCGTCCGGTAGTGCAGCCGCAGGTCCGCCAGCGTCTCGCCCGATTTGAAGTGGAAGTCGTGGACGATGTAGTCGTGCTCTTCCACCGCGAGCCCGGCGGACGCAGCGGGCTGCTGCGCATGCGCCGTGCCGGAGAATTGAAATGCAAGAATAGCGAAACCAAGGAACAAAAACGTTCGCATCGTGTGAGTCACGTCTGCCTCCAGCCGGGCACTGTAACATTTCTCGCAGGGCGGCCCGAAGGCCTTTGAGTGAGCGAGACGCCGCTGTTTGGCGCCTCGCGCCTTCCAGGGATGCGGGCGTTGCGGCTGGCGCGCAGGACAACGAAGACCGGAACGCGCGGCTGTTTTACCGTTCGAGAGACTTCAGCCTTTCGTGGGCGTATCCGGCGGACTTTCCCGCGGGGGCCAGATCCAGGTACTTCTCAAAAGCCTTCTTCGCTTCCGCATTGCGCTTCAGCGATTCGTAGGCGTCGCCCAAATTGATATACGCAATGGCGCGGTTGGGGTCGAGCGCCACGGCCTTCTCCAGCCACTGCGCCGCGTCGTCGTACCGTGCCTGGCGGAACAGCGCGTAGCCCGCGTTGTTGGCAAAGAGCGCGCTCGCCGGATCGAGTTGCGCCGCAGCCGCGAATTTCTCCGCCGCCTCAGGGTACTGCTTCTCTTTGTATAGGCGCACGCCCTGGTCATTCAGGCCGGCGGCGCTATCCGCGGCGGGCGGCGTATGGCCGGGCTGGCCTTTCTTTTTTTGCAGCATGGCCTGCGTCGCGGCCAATTGCTTCTTCAGCTCTTCATTCTGTTTGTTGGCGGCCAGGATCTGTGCGCGCATGCCTTCGAGTTCCGAGTTCACCCTGATCGCGTCTTCGCCCAGTTGCGGCGATGCCGAACTCAGGAACTCCGACTCATGCTTCAACTCGAAAATAAAGTCGCCGCCCTCACTGCCCACCAGGTTGCCGAACACCGGCGTCTGGTGCGAAAGCGAAGAGACCGCCGGAATCACGTACGCGGCCAGCTCCGTGCCGGTGATCACGCCGTCGCCGTTCAGGTCCGCGCGGCCGTCGAGCCCCTGCAGCAGCGTCCAGGTGAACACGGAGTGACCGTTGGGACCGTTGTCGGCCACCTCTTCATCCGCGCCGCCCGCCGTGAACATCTGCCGCGACTCGCGCCTGGCGATTTCCTGCAAGTAATTCTGCGAGCCCAGCCCGCCGCCTCCCCGCGTGAGCGCCAGCCCGCTGTAGCAGGAGTCCATCACGAACATCAGGTGCTTCGCGGGGATGGCCTCGGAAATGTCCTGGAAATTCGTCATGGAGATGGCCTGGCCCTGATACTCGGTCACGCCCGCGTCCACGGGAATGATGTAGCCCAGGTCGCGCCCGCTGGGCAGCCGCCGCGTGGCGCCGTGGCCCGCGAAGAAAACAAACACGCGATCGTCGTGCTTCACCATGTCCGGGCTGGCCAGCTTGTCGCCCAGTAGCGAAAGGATGCCCTCCCGCGTGGCGTCTTTATCGGTGAGCTGGAACACATTTTCCGGCTTGAAGTGATATTTCTGGATCAGCACGTCGCGCACGGCCAGCGCATCGTTCACCGCGTAGCGCAGTTTCGGCCAGCTCTGGTACTCGTCAATGCCGATCACCGCGGCCCAGCTCTCGCGGTAGGGGGATTCAAGACCGCCGCGGCCGGCCGACGCCGTCTGCACGGTGGTCACGCCCGTCTCCGGAGAAAAATCCTCGCCCTTCCACGACGTAAAGCGGTAGCCCTGCGCCTCGAGCGTTTCAATCAACGACGGCAGCACCTCCGCCGCCCGCGAGTGGATGTCGTGGAACAGGATGATGCCGCGCCCCACCAGCGCAATGCGGTCCAGCACGCGCTGCTCGATGGACTTCGGGATCGGATCCGCCCAGTCCATCGAATCGATGTTCCACAGCATCACCTTCATTTTTTGCGCCGCCACGTAATCGAGAATCCCGTCGTTGGCCGCTCCATAGGGAGGCCGGAAGAGCACCGGGTCGCCCTTTTCGATCAGGCGCAACAATTTGTCTGTGGATTCGATCTCCTGCGTGTAGCCCGTCTCGTCGAGCTTGGTGAGCAGCGCGTGGCTGTAGGAGTGGTTCGCGAGCGTCGAACCTTCCTCCATGATCTGGTAGCTCGCGGCCGAGGCCGTGGTCCATTTCACATCGCCGTCTTTCTGGAAAGAGCCCAGGTTGCGTCCCA
>DATFZR010000115.1:0-2067 GCA_035314265.1 Candidatus Acidiferrales bacterium | reverse complement strand
GGCTGCGTAGGTGAAGTCGCGCATTGGCGTTCCTCCGCTGGGTCCTTAGACGCGGAACCCGGTGAGATGGTAGTACAGCTCGGAGGGATTGCTACGCTTGGATCGCGGAGAAGATCCGCAGAGGGAGAGCGGGAGCCCTTCCTTCGTCAGGGTAAACAAGCTCCCACACTCCACAATCAGGCGCCGGCGGCCTTACCGTGAAACGCTGGGGCGAAGATGTTTGTGGCGAACCATTCGATCGTGGTTGGGGTGGTGTTTTGCGGGCCGCGCTTTTCGAGAGCTACCACGCGTCCTCCGTCGATGGCGCCGGACATTTCCAGGAGCAGGTCCACCATGTTGCCGGAGATGCCCATGGCCATCATGGCGGGCTTGAGCATCATGGCCGGGGCGCTGGTGTAGGAGAGGGCGGGCTTGCCGATGGCCTGGCCGAGGATGGAGGCGGCCTCCTTCATGGTGACGTCGCGGGCGCCCTGCAGTTCGTGCGTGCTCTTTCCGGAAAATTTCAAGGCGGAGAGCGCTGCGGCTGCGGCTTCGCCGATGTCGCGCGTGGCGATCAGGGGAAGGGCGGTGTCTGCCTTCAGCGGGCCGGCCATCATGCCCATCGAGCGGATTACGCCGACTTGCGGCAGGAGATTCTCCATGAAGTAGCCGGGGCGCAGGTGCAGTGCGTTGAGGTTGGCGATGCCGTTCAGCTTTTCTTCGAGGTTATGAAGGCCGGCAATGGGGCCGGTCTTGTCGGGCTTGTCTGCGCCGAAGCTGGAGAGCGACACGACGTAGGGCACCGCTGCTTTTTCAATCGCGGCGGCCAGAGCGGCGCTGATGCGGTCCTGGTCGGCGCGGTAGTCGGCGGTCTTCATGTCGGGCGGGATCATGGCGTAGACGGCGCGGGCGCCGGTGAAGGCGCGGGTCATGGTGGCAACATCGTCAAGGGAGCCGGTGAAGGCTTCGGCGCCTTTAGCGACGAGCGGCTGGAGGCGTTCCGCGCTGCGGCCAATGACGCGGACTTTTTGCCCGGCGGCGAGCAGCTTTTCCGCGATCACCGTTCCTGTGTTGCCTGTGGCTCCAGTAATGGCGTACATGGTTGATTCCTCCATGAGGTGAGATGCGCGACGGCCGCGGCGGTCACGGGCCGGCCCGCCTATTCCTTGGCGGCGCCGTAATTCGGATTCGACGGGTCGGCCAGGAAGCTGCTTCCGGCCGTCGAAAGAATCAGCGCGCGCTCGCGCTGCAGGTCTTTTTCCGGCCAATACTTCGCCAGTTCTTCCCAGGCTTCCTTTTCGCGCCCGCCGTAAAGATTATTGAGAACGATGGTCAGGATTTGCAGCCTGGTGTTTATGGAATCGCATTCTTTGTTGACGCGAAGATCCAGCTTGCGGAACAGGCCAGCACATTCCGGGGTCAGCAGCCTTGTGGCATCGGCGATCTTCTTCTCGTATAGGGGCCAGAATTCGGAATCGACGCGTTCGAGCTTCGTCCCATTGAGGCGAAGGATCGCCTGCGGAGCGGGGGAGGCGTAGCGGGGCAGCCCGTCAAAGTTCTCGAACGCGCCATCCTCAGCGACTAATTCGATCTTTCCGTCGTTGTTCAAATCTTCGAAACCGAAGCCGCGGCTGTTGCCCAGTTTTCGGAGCAGCTTCGGCGGCTGGGAGAGAGAGACAATCCAATACGTCCAGCAACAGTGCGCGCCGCCGGAATAGCCTTCAAAGACCACGTCGGGTGTGTCGCCGCCGCTGATGTTCTTTCCGCTCACGTCCAGGATGTTCATGCCGTGCTCGTTGGCGGTGAAGTGGGCTTTACCCCTGGCGTCTAAGATTCTGGCCCTGCACGCCGGCGGGACGTTGCGTTTGGCCGGCTCGGGATCGACCTGGATCTGGAAGCCGGCGATCTGGCGTTCCGCTTTGCCGTCGGCGGACATGCAGTCAACGCGGGCCTGAGCCGCGGCACTGGGGGCGGAAAAGGCCATCGCGAGCAAGACCGCACACAAAAGCGGGGACCCGGGGAGAACCGGCCCGATGCAACCGTTCTTGATGCTGTTCACTGTTCGCTTTCCTTTTCGGTAAGGGAAGT
>DATFZR010000114.1:0-8336 GCA_035314265.1 Candidatus Acidiferrales bacterium | reverse complement strand
GCATCCTCGTAGCTGTATTTCGCGGCCTCCAGGTTCGCGCCGCCGGAGCGGGCCTGGTTGATCTGGCTCCAGTTGAAGAAAGTCTGATTTAGCGAGGCACCCGTGGCGAAGTAGCCAAAGGGGCCGATTATCGCGGGAAAGCCGGGAAAACGGAAGCCGAACGTGGCGGCGGCATTCACCTGCGCGGCGTTCTCCGAAATCTCGAAGTGGGAATTGGGCAGCAGATTCGCCAGATCCTGCCATCTTTCCCCGCGGGCCCCAATGACGCCGTGGGCGGAAAGAACCGCGCCGAGGTTCTGCTTCAATCCGAGCGCGATCGCGTCCTTCAGCGAGAGCACCAGCGGCTCCGCGGTGGCCGTGCCTGTAGGAACGCTGCCGGAGAAGGATTGCGGGGAAGCCGGCACGAGCCTGGGGTTGGCCGCGGGAACCTGCCCGAGGTTGGGACTCTGCGCCTGCACCGGACTTGTGGGCAGGAACCCCAGCGCCAGAATCGCAGCCATAACAGTCCATCTCGCCGCTTTCATAAATTCCCTTATGTCGTGAGATTTGGACGCGCCCAGATCCGATTCCCCTGACGGCAATCCCGCCGAAACCACCACCCCTGAGCCACTTTCTTGGATGCAACGGCAGGGTATTGGTCTCGGCCGGCCTCGCGCTGTAGCCCAGCGATGCTGGCATAATACCCGGTCATGGCCAATCCTCGAAAACTTCTGCGCTGGCTGCGCGCCAGGGAAGGCGCGATGACGCGCCTGCTGGGCGAGTTGGTGCGCATCGAGTCGTCGAGCTACGACGCGGCGGGTGTGAACCGTGTGGTCGGGCTGCTCGCGGCGGAGTGGAAGAAGCGCGGAGCGCGGGTGGAGCGCATGCAGCCCGCACGCGCCGGGCGCGAGCGGGGCCAACTGCTGCGATGCGAGGTGCGGCCTGCGGGCCGAGGGGACGCGGGACAAATTCTGGTGCTGGGCCACACGGACACCGTGTACGAGCGGGGGACGTTGGCGCGCACGCCGTTTCGCGTGGCGCGTGGGCGGGCCACCGGGCCCGGCACGCTGGATATGAAGGCGGGCCTGGCGATCGCTCTCGGGGCCGTGGATGCGCTGCACGCCGCGGGGCTCGAGCCGCGGCGGCGCGTGGTCTTCCTGTGGACGCCGGACGAAGAGATTGGCAGCGAGGCGGCTCGCCGGGTGATCGAGCGCGAGGCTCGGCGCAGCAGCGCCGTGCTCGTGCTCGAACCGGGCACCGGTCCGCGCGGCCGGCTGAAGACGGCGCGAAAAGGAGTCGGTGAGTTTTGCATCGAGGTGACCGGCCGCGCGGCGCACGCCGGCGTGAACCCGCAGGACGGCGTGAACGCCGTCCACGAGCTGGCGCTGCAGATTGCGCGGGTGGCTCGCTTTGCGGAGCCGCGGCACGGAATCACGGTGAATGCGGATGTGATTGAAGGCGGCACGCGCACGAACGTGGTGGCGGAACGCGCGCGGGCGCTGGTGGACGTGCGTTGCTCACGCGCCGAGGATATGCAGCGGGTGACGGCGCGCTTCCGGGCCTTGCGCCCCGTGCTGCGGGGCGCGAAGCTGCGTGTGACCGGCGGCATGGACCGGCCGCCGATGGAGCGCAGGATGGCCGTGGGCCTGTTTGCACGCGCGCAGGCGCTGGCGGGCGAGATGGGGCTGCGGCTGGAGGAGTCTTCCACCGGCGGCGGTTCAGACGGCAACTTCACCGCGGCGCTCGGTGTTCCCACGCTCGATGGTCTCGGTGCGGCCGGCGGCGGAGCGCACACTGCCGGCGAGTTCCTCTTCACGCGTTCCCTGCCGGAGCGCGCGGCCCTGCTGGCCGCGCTGCTGCATTCGCTCTGAGCGCGTTTCGGGCGCTGCCGCGGGAGACGTCTGCTAATCGGCGCGCGGGACCGCGCGCTCGTCTCAGTGTACGTAGGTGGAGCGGAGGTAGCGCATGGTTTCTTCTTCGAGCTCGGGGTAATCCATGCGCACGATGTTTTTCGCCGCGACCTGCGCCTCGCTTCCAGCGGCAATCTGATCGAGCATGCGCGTGATGTCTTCCGAACCGCCCTGCTTGATGATGAACTCCACCACCGAGAGCGACCAGGCGTAGGCGATGCGCGCGTCCGTGCCGGGCAGATTGATCCAGGGGCCTTCCAGCGCGCCGAGCGAAATGGTCTGATGCGTATGATCGAAGCTGGCCACAAAAGACGACGCGGAATCGCCGGCGCTCGCGCCTTCCATCCACTGGGCCACTCCCTCCTGGATCCAGGTGGGACACCGCGCGCGCGTCTTCTGCGTGATGAAGCTGTGCGTCAACTCGTGCTTCAGGGTGCGGCTGAGCTCCGGGTTCATCTCCCGCAATCCCTGAACGGGAACGCGGATGCGCCCGTCGTTGAGCGCTCCCGCCCAGGCGGGCGCGCGCGTGATATCCATAAAAGCCTGGCCTGTATAGAGGACCACGCCGATGGATTCGGGCGGAGTGTAGTTGAGCGTGGATTCAATCACGGCGTAATGGGCCTCAAGGGTCTTGAGAATGTCGCGAACCAGTGTCTGCGGGGCCGCCGCGCCGCTGTAGCGGAGCTGGAAGTGGCTGCTCTGTCCCTCGCGATAGTCGGCTTCTTCCTGCAGGTCGCGCTGCGCCTTGGCCAGCGCGCGTTCGACTTCCGGATCCGCGCGTAAGGCCAGCGACTTTTTCCATTCGGCGACGGCCAGGTCCAGCTTGTTCTGCCCGGAGTAGGCCCAGCCCTTGAATTTCGGCACCACTGCGGACTGCGGGTCCACGCGCTCGGCGCGCTCCAGGCATTCGATAGCCTCACTGTATTCGCTCTGCCGCAACAACAGATAGGAAAGGTTCAGCAGCAGGCCCAGGTTGTCCGGTGAGTAGGTGAGCCCGCGGCGGTAATGGGCCGTGGCGGATTTGATGTCGCCATGCTGCAGTTCGAACTGGGCGGCCACGTGATGAGCCAGGGCCACACGGTCGCCGGCATCCTTCCCGCCTCCGTTTTGCGCGGCGATTTCGAGCTGCTCGATATAGTTGCGATCGATCGAGCCTCCAGCCAGCACGGTCTTGGAGATGGCGTCCGCATCGGATGAAGTGACGGCGGGGGGAGGAGACGACGAGGAAATCTCCGACGTCGCGCCGGCGGCCGCGGCGGAGGAACCACCGGAGCCCATGTCCACGGAGTTGCCGCGCTCCACGTGGTCCACGCTTGAAAGAGGCAGGCTCAGCCGCCCGGCAGAGGTTTCGTAGCTGACCCGCCCGTTCTCTTCCACCACGCTTGTGGCGCGGATACGGCGGCCGCTCTTAAGGACAATGGTATCCGCCGATGCAATGAGGGCCGTAGCAGCCGCCATTGTCAGCACGCAGGCAACTCGCTGCAACCACCAGCGCATATTAGAACTCTAGCAGAAGGGGTTCTGGGGGCGCACGTCCGCTTGTTCGGCCATGTTCCAATTGCTACGGTCGGCCCGATGCCAAAACAGGCGCGGGGCCAGACGCCAAGCCGGAAGCTAAGACTGCCGCGCATACTTCCGTTCGCAGTTGCCTGCGCCGGCCTGGCCGTGGCCATGGCCGCGGCATCCGCATCCCACCCGGTTGATTCCCCGCAGCGGAAGACCTACGCGGAGCTGAACACGCTGCGCGTGGACCGGTCGCGCATCTACCAGGTTCGGCAGTTTGCCCTGCGCCGCGACGCGGTACGCCTGGTGCTTGAAGACGGCACGCTCGGCCTTCTCGAGCCGTTTCACGGCCGCGTGCTGGGCGCCGTCTTTTCCGGGAACGCGCGCGTGCTGGCCACGCCACGGGAACCGGCGGAAAGGCGCTCGCTTTCCAGATTCCTGGGCACTCCCCTTCTGGATAGGACCATCTCCAAAGCCTACCTGCGCTTTACAGACGACACCGGAGAGCAGATTGAGGCTTTCCTGCGATCGTCGGGCGCACGGCCCGTAGAAGATCCGGCATTTCTATCGGATTGGAACCCGGTGGTTGCCAATCTGAATCCTTCGAGTTCCCTGCGCACCCTTCGCGACGTAGAAAGCACCTCGCCGCTGCCGTTCTTCAACGCGATGCTGGTGAGCAGCCAGCTGGGAGTATTTGAAGTATCCGTGGACGACCGCCGGCAGGAGCAGGTGCTGCTCGGGCAGGTGAAGTACCGCGAGGGCGGGCGCTACTACGACCTGTGGGCCATGTTTCCGCGCGCGGAAGGCCCGGGAGCGCCGGACCCCGCCGCCGCCGTGCGCTATTCTATCGATACCACGCTCGGGGAGGATCTCGGGCTGCAGGGGAAGACGCGCATTGTGCTGCGCGCGGTGCGAGGCGGAGAACGGATGATTCCGTTGATCCTCTCGCGCGGGCTTCGCGTGCAAAGCGTCACCGATGCCTCCGGGCAATCCCTCGATTTCTTCCAGAACGAGGATTTGAGCCAGCAGCAGGCCATGCGCAGCGGCAACGACCTGTTCTTCGTCGTTCTTCCGGAGCCGACGCGAGAGGGCCAGGAATTCCAGTGGGACGTGAGCTACAACGGAAGCGTGATCACCGCGTCGGGCAATAAGGTTTTCTACGTGGGCGAGCGGGGCACGTGGTATCCGAGGCCCAGCGACGCTCCCTCATTTTGTCCCATCGAACTCAGCTTTCGCTGGCCAAAGAAACTCAGCCTGGTGGCCACGGGCAGGAAAACGGAAGAGCACGCGGATGGCGAGATGCAGGTGAGCCATTGGGTGTCCGAGGCCCCCATGGCATTCGCGGGATTCAATCTGGGCAACTACACGAGCGCCAGTGTGGATGCGGGCACTGTGCACATCACGGTGAATGCGAACCAGCAGTTGGAAGAAGCGCTGTACGGGCTGTTCCGCTCGCGCGCCGGATTGGTGGGTCCCAGAACTCCAGTGGGCTGGCGGCGCACGGCCGATGCCTGGCGGATTGCGAATCTTTCCGGGCCGGACCTGCCGCCGATTCCCGCGGCGGTGATCGGCCAGCTTGCTTCGGACATCGGCGAGGCGCTCCGCAGCATGGAGCAATGGAACGGGCCGTTCCCGTTTCCGCAACTGGAGGTCTCGCCGCTGCCGGCTGCCCTGGGGGAAAGCTGGCCGGGCCTGATCTATCTATCAACGATGACGTTTGTCCCGAAGGATGCGCAACAGCGAGCGGGCATCGAGGAGCGCACGCGGTTTTCGTTTACCGATCTGATGCCCTTCCACGAACTGGCGCACCAGTGGTGGGGAAACGCTACGGCATTTGCCAGCTACCGCGATCAATGGATCATGGAGGGCCTCGCGAACTACTGCGCGCTCATGTTTCTGGACACGCGGCGGCCCGCGGATCGCGTGCTCGCGCAGGCGCTTGAAGACTTCCGCGGCGATTTGGTGGGAAAGCCGGGCGATACCCGGGAACCGGCCGACCCGGTGGGGGCGCTGGCCCTCGGCCCGCGGCTCAATTCCTCGCTCACTCCCGATGGCTTCCGGCGCGTGATTTATCCGAAGGCCACCTGGGTAGTGCACATGATCAGGACGATGTTGCAGGAGCCGGATGCGAAGGATCCAGACGCGCGCTTCCGCGCGCTGCTGCACGCGCTGCTGGAGAAACACCGGTTTGGCTCGCTTGCGGAAGCCGACCTGCGCGGGCAACTCGCGGCAATGATGAGACCGGAAATGGACCTCGAGGGAACGCACACGGTGGATTGGTTTTTCGACCAGTGGGTGCACTCCACGGGAATCCCCCGCTATTCCACGGAATTCGGGGTGACGCACGATGCGAAAGGGTTCCTGGTTCAGGGACGCCTGCGGCAGGAAGGCGTGCCGGAGACGTTCATGGCGCGCGTTCCGCTCTACCGGCCGAACGGGCCGGGCAAAACGGTTTTGCTGGGCTGGGTGGTGACCTCAGGGGTGGAAACGCCGTTCCGCTTCCGTTCCGCCGTGAAGCCGGATCGGATTCTGGTAGATCCCAACCAGACATTGCTGGCGGTGACGGAGTAGGACGCCCTCGCTCGGGATAGGCTGAGGCGGGCGATGCAGAAGACCGCAGGGCTGCCGCCCTGCGCTACAAGCGTCCGCGGTGAACTATCCAGGCGGCCAGCGGAAGGTGCGGCCGCCCAACAGGTGGAGATGCAGGTGGAATACGGACTGCCCTGCGCCTCGTCCGTTGTTGAACACAGTGCGATAGCCATCGAGAAGCTGCCGCTCGCGCGCGAGGTTCGCGGCTACGAGCAAAATATGGCCCAGCAGCAGGGCGTCTTCTTCAGTGGCCTCGGTGAGCGAGACGAAATGCTTGCGTGGTGAGATCAGGATGTGCGTGGGGGCCTGCGGGTTGATGTCTTCGAAGGCGAACACGCGGTCGTCTTCGTAAACCATCTTTCCGGGGATCTTCTTCGCGCTGATTTTGCAGAACAGGCAATCGTCCATCTGGAATCCCTCCCAGCCGAGAAAACATTTGCTGAAGACCCGTTACTTTTGCAGTGGCGCCATATCCAGCCGCACGACGAAGGGTTGAACGTGCTCTGCAGCGCGGAGCTTCTCGCCCAGTGCTTTCGCGGCATCCTCTGATGCGAGTTTTCCCACGCGTACGCGGTAGAACAGCCCCTGCGGCGCATCGTACTCCTGTATGACGGCGAAAGAGTAGCGCTCTTCCATCTGCCGGCGCAGGCGCTCCGCGTTGTCGCGGGAAAGAAACGCGCCGACCTGAACGGTAAACAACCCTGCCGTGGGGCTGCTTCCTCCAGGACTCGAAACGATGGCCAGCAGCACTGGGGCGATGCCCATGCCCACCATGTCCAGCTCGCGCGCCGCGCCGAGAGACAGATCGATGATGCGGCCCTCCACAAAGGGGCCGCGATCCGTGATGCGCACTTCCACTTGCTTGCCGTTTTTCTGGTTCGTCACGCGGACCACCGTGTCGAACGGGAGCGTGCGGTGCGCCGCGGTGAGTTTGTACATGTCGTAGATTTCGCCGTTGGCAGCGCGCCGGCCGTGATAGGGCACGCCGTACCAGGAGGCGATGCCGTCTTCCGTGTAGTTGGGAGAAACTGGAACCACAGGCGGAGCGGGCGGGCGCGACGGAGGCGGCGTGCCGGCCGAGGGTGGCGCATTCGTAGGCGCGGGGCGCGATGCCGGCTGGCGATGCGGAGCGCAGGCCGGCAGGGCGGCCAGAGCGGCCGCAAGCGCCAGAAGAACGGCGCGCGGAATACCTGTGCGGCCGATGGAGAAACGTGTGGCGCAGGCTTGCGCTCGGGAAGGTCTTTCGCTGCCTCCGGGGTGACGGATCACGCGGGCTCAGGGCGCAGAGGAGCGATCGCGCGCGGCAACTTCTTCGAGTTCCTTGGCAAGCTCAGACAGGCGATGGGAAGCGTTGCGCAGCAATTCCGCCGCGGCACGCCTGGATTGAGGCAGGACTTCGCTTTCAAAAAGGTCGCGTACGCGCCGCGCTTCCTGTTCGAGTGTGCGTACCACGTCTTCTAGACTGTCCATTGGACTCCTGCCCGGCTGCGCCGCATTTTCCGCTATTATAGAGACGCGGGACACCTCCCGCAAGGAACCTGCCTGGCTCTGCCTCCCCAATTGAAATGGAAGCTGGACCGCCTGCGAGAGCAGCTTGGCGGAATGCTGCGTGGCGAGAACCAGCCGCGGCGCCCTCAGCTCTGCCCGGCATGCGGGCAGCTCGTGGGCGCTGAACAGAAGCGCTGCGGCGCGTGCGGCACCAGCATGACGTTTTCCCTGGCGGCGGCCGGCCGCGGGGTTGCCGGTCTGCTTCCCCAGCCGCATCCCGTCACGAAGATCGTAATGGGCCTGAACTTCATCATGTTCATCATCAGCATGGCGGCCACATACGCGGAGACGCACCAGGTTCCCTTGATGGGCTCGCTGGGCTACATGGCGCTGTTCCGCCTGGGATCGCGAAACACGGTTGCCATTCTGGGGTGGGGCCAATGGTGGCGGCTGGTGATGCCCATCTTTCTTCATGGCAGCCTGCTGCACATTGGCATGAACACATGGGTGCTGCTCGATCTGGGCCCCGCCGTGGAAGACCTGTATGGCTCGGCCCGCTATCTATTTCTCTACGTGGCCACAGGAGTGCTGGGATTTGTTGCGAGCACCGGCTGGGACGTGATTCTGCGCCGGCCGGGCGCCAGCATCGGCGCCTCGGGTGCGATTATGGGACTCGCCGGGCTGCATCTGGCGGTCTGCTCGCGGCGCGGCGGGGCGTATTTTCAAGCGATGCGGGCGAGCATCTTCCGGTGGGTCCTGATCGTGTTTGCCGTCGGTTTCTTTATGGGCGGAATAGACAATGCGGCGCACTTCGGAGGCTTGGTGTCCGGGTACCTGCTGGGGCGCGTGTTTGTGGACCGGGAGCCG
>DATFZR010000113.1:0-4200 GCA_035314265.1 Candidatus Acidiferrales bacterium | reverse complement strand
TGCTCGACGGTGAGCTGGCCGATGATGCCGCGCAGATGGCCTTCCATCACCAGGCGGATCAGCCCGTCGCGGTCGGCAGGCTGCTCGGTAAGGAATTGCTCGGAGGCGGTGGTGATGGATTCGGGATCGCTCTTTACTTTGATCTGGGCGACGGCCTCAACGGTGACCGCTACGCCCTGCTTGGTGTACATGTCCTGCCGCGGAGCCACGTCGAAGGACATGAGCTCGAGCGACAGTTCGCGGCAGGATTCGACCATCGGGAAGATGATCGTGCCGCCTCCCTTGACGATGCGCGTGCCGCGGAAGCCGTAGACGACCAGGGCTTCGTTGGGTCCGGCGCGGCGGAACATCCGGGCCGTCACCCCCATGAGGAACAGGACGGTAAGGACCATGAGACCTGCGATGACCCATGCTGTGAGTGCCATCTCCATAAAACCTCCTTTAGGACGAAACCTGCTGGGCCCCGAAACGAAACCGATAAGCGAAACTCGAAAAGCGGTCACTTCACCATGTCGTCGAAGCGCTTCACGTAGGCCACGCCTTTCTCGTAGCGCGCTACCACTACTTCGGCGCCCTTTTCGAGTGCTGCGCCATCGTCGCTGCGGGCGGAAGCACCGCGGCGGGTGCCTCCCTTTGAGAACTGGATTTCGCCCACGCCCTCGCTGCGGATGGACAGGGTGACGGTGGCCAGGGTGCCGACCATTTCGAAGTCGGCGGGATCGAGCTGCATCTCGTGCGGCAGCAGCACCTTGGTGAGGAACACGAAGACGATGGAGGCGCCGGTGATGCCTCCAGCGAACGCCGTGCCGACCGCCGCGATGGAGGCCAGGGCGTAGTAGCGCGTCGCCAGAAAACCCACGCCACCGAACCAGGCCAGAAACGCGCACACGGTCATGAAATTGACTGGGGAAGCGCCGCGATCGCGCGACGCCGCAGTTTTTCCCGCAGCCGCACCCGCGACATGGCCGGGCGCCGCCGGGCCGCGGGCCAGCGTTGGCCCATGCGCCGCGCCGTGGTGAAAGACGCCATGGCCGGCGTGATGCGGCAGGTGCAGGTGCAGCGCGCTGAACAGAAACGAAAGCAGGCTCAGCGCGAAGCCCACCAGAAAGCAGACGAGGAAGAAACTGGAGAGCGTCATGACGTCCTCCTCCGGGGACGGCCTTCCCGCTTGCTGCCGGAATGGCCGTTCCGCAACCCCTCTGCGGGACGCGAAGGATGAAGGGTGTGCTGGAGCCGGTCCACGAGGCCGGGAACCTCGACGACGGAATGGAGCAGCAGCAGCGCACGGCGCGCTTCGGGACAGTCACTGAGCGCGATCAGGGCGTCGTACACCTCCGCATCGCGGCGAAACTGTTCAGCGCCGGCGCGGAGCCAGGCTTCCAGCGTGAAACCTCCGGAGCCGAGTTGCGAGAGCAGCTCCGGGTGATAGCCCTCGAGGTCGTCCAGCAAATAGCTGGGATGGACTTTGAAGAAACGAGCGAGCAACTGGCGCGTGTGGTGCGTCATGTGAGGCCTTGCGCCGCTTTCGATCTGGGAAAGATAGGCCTGGCTGATGGACTCGCGAAGCTCGGCGCGGACGGCGCGGACGACTTCGGACTGGGTCATGGGGCGATCGAGGGAGCGGAGCTGGCCCTCGACGAGGCGGAGGTAGCGAATTTTTTGACCGAGGGTCACGGCGGCTCCTATTGCGATTCGCAATGTACATATAGCAATATGCTATATGGATGTCAAGGGGAATCGGGCGGGCGGATGTAAGTCGTTTAGTTTCAATCGGGTGGCGCCAGGCTGGCAGTCTGTAGCCATACGAGTGCGGCAGGGCGCGCTCACGGCGGCGCGCCCTGCCGCACTCGAAGGCCTTCGGGCTGCCTTTTCAGCGCGGCCTTGTGGCGATTTCGAGCAGCGCCCTTTTGTCTACTTTGCCGCTGGCGGAGCGGGGGAGTTGCGGGACCACGGTGAAGGTCTTGGGGGTCTTGAAGATTTCCAGACGGTCGCGGCAGGCGTTGCGCACCGCGGCGGCATCGAGCGTTGCGCCGGGGTGCGGGGCCACAAAGCCAGCGAGTGTCGTTCCGCGCGCCTCACTGGTTATGCCCACTACGGCGGCTTCTTCGACGCCCTCGATTTGCTCGAGGACGCGTTCGATTTCGGCGGGGTAGACCTTCTCGCCACCCACTTTAACCATGTCGTCGGCACGGCCGGTGAGGTAGAGGAATCCATCGGGATCGATCCAGCCGTGGTCTCCCATATGGAGGACGCGGCCGGGAACTTTGGCTTCGGTGGCTTTGGGATTGCCGAAGTAACCGAGCATTACGCTCGAACCCTCGACGCAAACCTCGCCGTGCTCCCCCCGTGGCAGCGCCTGCGAGCCGTCGCGGATGGAGAGGCGCACGTTGTGGAGAGGAAGGCCAACGCTGCCGGGACGGTTCTGGCTCGGGCGATTGAAGGAGATGACGGGCGAGGATTCCGTGGCGCCGTAGCCCTGGAGGAGCTGCTTGTCGAAGCGCTGCGCGAACGCTTCTCGCACGTGCTCGCCCAGGCGCTCCGCACCGGAGATGCACAGGCGCAGGGACTCAGCGTCCACCCCTGCGGGCTCTTTGGCGAGCAGGCGAAACTGGCCGGGCACGCCGATCAGGGCGGTAACGCGATGGGTGGAGACGGCTTCAAGCGACGTACGGGGGACGAAGCGATCTTCGAGCACAACCTTTCCGCCGAGAGTAAGGGGGAGCAGCAGGGTAACCGTAAGGCCGAAGGCGTGGAAGAGGGGCAGAATGGCTAGCATCACGTCGTCGGCGGTAAAGGGACCGGCCTGGCAGCAGCCTTCAATATTCGCGAGGACGTTGGCCTCAGAAAGAGCGACGGCTTTCGGCACGCCCGTGGTGCCGGAGGTGTAGAGCAGAACGGCGGCGTCGCGCTTGAGAGGAGCCATGGAAGGCTGAGTGGAGTCGCGCCCGGGTGCATCCGAGGGCCGGACGACAATCGGTTGCAGGCCGACAGCGGCAATGCCGGGCGCCAATTCTTCGGCGACGAGGATGTTGCGGATGCCGGACTGCGTGGCCAGCAGCAGGATGAGCTTGGGGGGAGCAATGGAGGGAAAGACGGCAGCCGTTTTTCCCGCCCAGAGGGCGCCCAGAAATCCCGCGACGAAGTCCGGCGAATTGGGGTAGAGCAGGCCGACTACGCTTCCCACGGTTCCGGCGAGCTTTGCGGCAACGGCGGCGGCACGGCACTCGAGGGCCGCATAGGAGACGGTCTCGCGCGGGGAGACGAGCGCCGTAGCATCAGGGCGGCGCGCGGCGGCAGCGCGGAAGGCTCCGAGAATGCGGCTTTCATTCATCGTATCGGCTGGGGCAGCGGCGGCGGGGACGCCGGAAGAAGAGCGGAATGGGCGCCGGCCGGTTGCGCAAGGCTCGCGGACTGCTGCGCGGCGAAGCGGCGGAAGAAGCTGTCGGGCTTCCATTCGGGGCGTGCGTCCGCATTGGCCACGTTGATGAGCAGTTGGCGCACGATGGCTTCGTAGAGCGCGGCGGCCTGAAGGTCAACGGGCTGATCCAGGTCGTCGGAAGGGGCGTGGTAGCGGTTGGTGAGCCAGTCCTTGAAGACTTTCTGTTCCGGGGAGCCGGGATCGAAGCTGAGATCCATTTTGAGCGAAGGGACTCCGTGGCGGATAAAGCTGTACTGATCGCTGCGGATGAAGGAATTGCGGAGCGGTTCGGGATCGGGGATCACGCGCACGCCGAAGGATTCGGCAACCAGCCGCGCGCGATCGCCGAGGTCGGAATCGGCAAGGCCGAGGATCTTAAGAACCTTGAGCGGCACGATGGGCAGGAACATGTCCACATTGACGTCTGCCACGATGGCGCCCGTGCCGACGCTGGGGTGCGCGGCGAAATAGCGGGAGCCGAGCAGGCCTTTCTCTTCTCCAGTGACGGAGAGAAAGATGATGGAGCGGCGCAGGGTTTCCGGGTGGGATTTGAACGACGCGGCCACGTCCATGAGCAGTGCGCTGCCAGAGCCGTTGTCCATGGCTCCGTTGTAAATGCGGTCGCCGTTGATGGGTTCACCGATGCCGATGTGATCAAGGTGAGCGGAGACCACGACGTACTCATCTTTCAAGGCGGGGTCGCTGCCCGGGATTTTGGCAATTATGTTGGCTGACTTTACCTTGGTGACTTCCACTTTGGTTTTTGCTTCGAGCGAAACGGC
>DATFZR010000112.1:0-2618 GCA_035314265.1 Candidatus Acidiferrales bacterium | reverse complement strand
GCGTAGCTCCCCATGGGCACCGTACGGTCTCTGTCGCCCACGATCACCAGCGTAGGCGGCGCCAGCAGACGATACTCGTACCGCACCGGCTGCTGGTAAATCATCTGGTACGCGAGCGCAGACGCCTTTGCCCACCGCGCGTATTCTCCACTGCGCGTTACGCGAATCTGCACATCGGCCAGGGGCTCGTATACTGACGGCTGAGGATGCGCAAAGTACCGCGCGTAGAATGCACGGATCTTTGCCACGTCCGTATTTGCCAGCTCCGCCTGGTAGAGCGTTTCGTCGGTCTGCGCCGGAATGTTTATGCGGTAGTCCTCGAGTCCGATCGGGTCTTCCAGAATCAGCCGCGTCACCCTTTCCGGATACATCAGGGTGAATCGCACCGCCAGCATCCCTCCGGTCGAATGGCCCAGCAGCGCCGCTTTCGCGACGCCCAGTGAATCCAGCAAACGCGCCGTATTTGCCGCCAGAAGCTGGAAGCTGTAGCGAATCTCGGGCTTCGACGATTTGCCCCATCCGATCTGATCCGGAATCACCACGCGATAGCCAGCGCCCGCGACCGCCCGCGCCGTCTCCGCCCAGTAGTAGCCGCCAAAGTTTTTCCCGTGCAGCAGCACGACCACCGGTGCGCTCGCCCGGGCGCTCTCCGGAACGTTCTCCGGCGGCACGTCCATGTATGCCATGCGGACGTCCTGGCCCTCGATGGTCAGGGGAAGAAAATGCACCGGCCACGGATATGGATAGCCTTCGAGCGCGATGCCAAGCGCATCGGCGGGTGACTCGTGATTGGTGACTTGTGGAACTGCGCCTCCGGCCCGCGGTTCCGGGGCAGAAGCGGCGGTGGTTGCCAGGGCCAGAACTGCAACCGCAATATGACGGTCGATTCGCATAAGGATTGCCGCTCCTTTTTCGATCCAATTATCTTTGAGAGGCGCGTTTCACGCCAGGAAGCAAAGGCCGTAGCAGGCCATTGCGGCTGGCCAAGTGCAACCCCTCCCACAGGTATAATGCCGCGCCCTCTCGATTCATCATGGAAGTCTCCGCCAAGACGAAAATTGTGAGCGCGTATTTGCTCTGCACGCTCATCTGGGGCACCACTTGGTTTTCCATTCGCGTCACTATTGCCCCAGGAGGCTTTCCCACCTACGAGGCCGCCGCGTTGCGTTTTTCGATCGCCGTGGTGGTCATCCTGCTCCTCGCGCCCGGCGCGATCTTCAGCCTGCGCCAAAGGATCGGGGCCCAGCTTGGATGGCTGTGCGTGGCCGGTCTCATCAACGCGTTGAGCTACGGCCTGCTCTACAAGGGGGAAGAGAGCGTCACCGGCAGCGTGGCTGCGGTGCTTTACGGGTCGCTGCCGCTGCTGGCCGCCCTGGGCGCGGCCGCCACGCGCACCGAAAAAATCTCCCGGGGGCAGGTGGTTGGCGCGCTTGTCGCACTGGCCGGCATTACCATGCTCTTTTGGGACCGCCTCCATGTATCGCGCAACCAGGCCGCCGGAATGGCCCTGGTTCTCGTGGCCGTCTGCGCGAATGCATCGTACTTGCTGATTTTCAGGCGAAAGGTGCGCGGCGAACACTCCATGGCGGCCACCGGCGTATTTCTGGCCGCGACGAGCGCGGGCCTGTGGTGCTTTTCCCTGCTGCGAGGATGGCAGCCGCTGCCCTGGCCTTTGCCTGCAAAGCCCGCCTTGGCCCTTCTCTATCTGGGCGTCGCCGGAACGGTCGTCACGTTTGCGTGCTACCTTTATTTGGTCCGGCACGTGAGCGTCGTCACGGCCAGCACCATCATCATTGCCGAGTCGGTGATCGCCCTGGCCATAGACCGCGCGTGGGAACGCGAGTTCAGCCTCGGGCCGCTTGCTTATGCCGGCGCCGCGATGACGCTGGCGGGATTCCTGGTCAGCATTCTGGTGAAGCCCGAAGAGTGGCACACTTAGCTATGGCTTGTTCGGCCAGCGAATCGGGAATCTCCCTCAGGGTATGTGACGTTGATTGATTCAAAGGAAACCCAGAGAGCTGCGGGACATCAAAGTCTCAGGCGGAGGGGAACAACATGACGAGATCGACGGCCCGAAAAGCGACATCCCTTGAATTACTGGGGCTGGCGTTGGCGCTCGGGCCGGCTTCATTGCTTGCGGCGCGCGGCTCCGCGCAGGATGCGCCGAAGCCCGCGCCCGCTCCGCATGCGGCCGCGACAAAAGCGCCGGCGGCTCCCTCCCCAGCTCCCTCCCCAACCCCCAAAGAGGCGCTCACCTGGGTCGGCTGGTCCGACGGCGTTTTCGAACAGGCCCGCCGCGAGAATCGCTTCGTGCTGCTCGATCTCGAAGCCATCTGGTGCCACTGGTGCCATGTGATGGCAGAGACCACGTACCGCGACCCCGAGGTAATCCGCCTGCTCCGTGCGCGCTACATCACCGTGCGAGTGGACCAGGACTCGCGTCCCGACCTTTCCAATCGCTACGAGGATTACGGCTGGCCCGCCACTGTGGTCTTCGACGGCAAAGGTCAGGAGATCGTGAAGCGCCAGGGCTACCTGCCGCCGGGCGACATGTCGTCGATGCTCCAGGCCATCATTGACGATCCCACGCCGGGACCGTCCGTCGAGAAGGAAGAAGC
>DATFZR010000111.1:0-3395 GCA_035314265.1 Candidatus Acidiferrales bacterium | reverse complement strand
CTTGAGTGCACGGACCACGCGGGCCCCGGAGACATTCGGGAGTTTTGCCATTCATCTAGAGACTTCGACAAACGTCCAAAACGGCTCATCCTGTATCGAATTGGCCTCGGGGGGACCCCAGGATTCCAAATACAACTCGATGGCTTCGCGAAGGTTTGCGCGGGCGGATTCCACGTCTTTGCCCTGCGACGTTACATCCAGTTCCGGACAATGGGCCACGTACCCGTCTTCTTCCTTCGTGATAACCGCGGAAAAGCGGTAGTTCATACAGGGTATGCTACGAAATGCCGGCGGACTAAGCAAGGAAACACCGGAATCAGAATAGCTCCGCCTCTGAAGAGGCAGGCTACAGACGGAGATAGGACACGACATGGCGGATGAGAAAGAGCTGTCCATAATACTGCCGGTAGATATCGAAGCGGAGATGCGCAAGTCGTACCTCGACTACGCCATGAGCGTAATCGTGGCCCGCGCCATTCCCGATGTGCGCGACGGCCTCAAGCCCGTGCAGCGGCGCATCCTGGTGGCCATGAACGATCTGGGCCTGGCCTCCAACCGCGGGTACAGGAAGTGCGCCAAGATCTGCGGCGACACCTCCGGCAATTACCATCCGCACGGCGAAGCGGTGATTTACCCCACGCTGGTGCGCCTCGCGCAGCCATTCAACCTGCGGTACATGCTGGTGGACGGCCAGGGAAACTACGGCTCGGTGGACGGCGACCCGCCCGCGGCCATGCGGTACACCGAGGCCCGCCTCGCCAAGATCACGGAGGAGATGCTTACCGATCTCGAAAAAGAGACGGTGGATTTCATCCCCAACTTCGACCAGACCCGCGAGGAACCGGTCATCCTGCCGTCCAAGATTCCCAACCTGCTCGTTAACGGCGCGAGCGGCATCGCCGTGGGCATGGCCACGAACATCCCGCCGCACAACCTGCGCGAAGTGATCGACGCGGCCATCCTGCTGCTGGAGAAACCCGACGCCACGTTGAAGGAAGTGATGAAGATCGTTCCGGGGCCGGATTTTCCGACCGGCGGATACATCAGCGGCCGCGAGGGGATCGCGCAAGCCTACAAGACCGGGCGCGGCACGATGGTGATGAGGGCCAAGGCCGCCATCGAGCAGAAGTCCAAGGACCGCGAAGACATCGTCATCACCGAGATCCCCTACCAGGTAAACAAGGCGCGGCTGATCGCCCACATCGCAGAGCTGGTGCAGTTGAAGAAGATCGAAGGCATCTCCGACGTGCGCGACGAATCGGACCGCGAAGGCATGCGCATCGTGGTGGAAGTGAAGCGCGGCGAAGAGCCCAAGCTGGTGCTGAACCACCTGTTCAAGCAGACGCAGATGCAGGAGTCCTACGGGATGATCCTGCTGGCCATCGTGGGCGGCCAGCCGCGCGAAATGGGCCTGGTGGAGCTGCTCAAGCATTTCGTGGAGCACCGGCGCGAAGTGGTGCTGCGGCGCACCCGTTACGACCTGCGCAAGGCCCGCGAGCGCGAGCACATCCTGGTGGGCTACCAGATCGCGCTCGACCACCTCGACAACGTGATCCGCATCATCCGTGGCTCGGCGAGCCGCGCCGAAGCCAGGGAAAACCTGCTGAATTTCTTCGCCGGCAGGGAAGTCACCATCACGGAGAACGGCCGCTCGCGCAAACTCGAGGGAGTGAAGCTCGACGGGCGCAAGTACAAGATAGGCCCGCTCGAGGGCATGCCCGTGCCCGCGACGGGCGCTCTCGGCCTTACGCCCATGCAGGTGGACGCCATCCTCGAGTTGCAATTGCACCGCCTCACGCAGCTTTCCGTGGAAGAAATCCTTAAGGAATTGAAGTCCCTGCGCGAGCGCATCGCGGAGCTCGAAGAAATCCTGGCCAGCGAGAAAAAGCTGAAGCAGGTGCTTACCGCCGAGCTGCTGGAAGTGAAAAAGGACTACGGCGACGACCGGCGCACGCATATCGTAGACGCGGTGGAGGAAATCAAGCTCGAAGACCTGATCGCCGACGAAGACATGGTGATCACGGTAAGCCACGCCGGCTACGTGAAGCGCACGTCCACAGGCACCTACCGCCACCAGAGCCGCGGAGGCAAGGGACGCATCGGGGCCAGGACGCGCGAGGAAGATTTCGTCGAGCACCTGTTCATCGCCTCGGCGCACAGCTACATCCTGCTATTCACGTCGAAAGGGCGCATTTACTGGCTGAAGGTGTACGAGATCCCCGAGGCCGCGGCAGCCACGCGCGGCAAGGCCATCAACAACCTGGTGAAGTTCCAGGAGGACGAGACGCTGACGGCGCTGGTGGCGGCGCAAAACCTGGAAGAAGAGGGCCGCTACGTCTTCTTCGCCACGAAGCAGGGCACGGTGAAAAAGACCGCGATCGCCGAATTCTCAAACGTGCGCTCGGCGGGAATCATCGCCATCAGCCTGGAGGCACAGGACGAGCTGATTGGCGCAAAGCTGACCGACGGCAAGCAGATGGTCTTTCTGGCCAGCCGCGAAGGCCAGGCCATTCTCTTCCGCGAGACGGAGGTCCGCTCCATGGGCCGCAACGCCGGCGGCGTGGCCGGCATGGACCTGGCCAAGGACGACTACGTGGTGGGCATGGAAACCGTGCAACCCGATTTTGAAGTGATCGCCAAGGAGCACAAGAAGACCACGCAGAACCTGGACGAGCTGGAGGCCGACGAGATCAAGGATTCCATCAGCTCGCTGATGCTCACCGTTTCGGAAAAGGGCTACGGCAAGCGCACCCCGCTCGCCGAGTACCGCATCACCTCGCGCGGCGGCAAGGGCGTGGTGAACATGAAGACCACGGACCGCAACGGCGAGGTGGTAGCCGCGATCCAGGTGGCGGAAGAGTCCGACGTGATGATCATCACCGGGCATGGCAAGGTGATTCGCGTGCACGCCAACGAGATCCGCGAGGCCGGCCGTTCGACGCAGGGCGTACGCCTGCTGCGGCTGGACGACGACGACCACATCGCGGCCGCCGCCGGAATATTGGAAGAGGAAGAAGCGGAGAACGGCCAGACGCCGAAGAAGTAGCAGGGGGACTGTAGCGCAGGGCGACAGAGCCCTGCGGCTTTTCCGATCCTTGCTGCCGCCGCATCAAAAACAAGAAAAAGCCGCCGTCCTCAGTCATGCCGCGCCACAGGAGAGAACTGCGGTAGAATCGCGTCGCGATGGCCAGGGCGCGCAAGAAGGCGAGCGGGAAGAAGCTACGGAGTGCCCCGCGTGCGCCCAAGAACGGCGTCACACTCGTCGTCGCGCTGCGCGCGCGGCCGGGGCGTGAGGCCGGCCTCGAGAAGGAATTGCGCACGCTGGTAGTGCCTTCGCGCGCCGAGCGCGGCTGCATCGCATACGACCTGCATGTATCGTCGGACCAACCGGGGCT
>DATFZR010000110.1:0-3385 GCA_035314265.1 Candidatus Acidiferrales bacterium | reverse complement strand
CCCGTGGTCTACCTTACCGCGCGCGTGCAGAAGGCGGATCGCGAGCGCGGCATGAAGCTGGGCGCCGTGGGCTACCTCACCAAGCCCTTTGACCCCATGACGCTGCACAGCCAGATCGTGGCCATACTCAGCGAGCAGGATGGCGAGCAGCCTGACCGGAAGAATACCCCGGCGAAGAAATGAACGCGGAACGCTCCATTCTCGATTCTCTGGGCTCGGGCCTCGTGGTGCTCGATGCGCAGGACCGCATTGTGCTGCTCAACCGCACGCTCGCAGATATGTTGCACGTGCCGGCGGAGGAGTGGCCGGGACGTCCCGCGGCGGAATTGCTGGGCCTCATGGCGCGTTACGCGCTTCCCGTTGCCTTGCCGCGGTTTGACTGGCCGGAGCTGTTCGGCTCGCGCGAAATCGAATGGCGCGATGCGGAAACGCTGCGCTATTTCCGCGAGGATTCCTCGCCCCTGGTCCCCGGAGCCGGGCGCGTGTTTGCCTATCACGACGTAAGCCACGAAAAAGCCGTGGACCGCATGAAGTCCGAGTTCATTTCCGTGGCCTCCCACGAACTGCGCACGCCCATGACCTCCATCAAGGGCTCCGTGGACCTGATCCTCAGCGGCTTTGCCGGCGAGACCAGCCCCGAGATGCAGGAACTCCTCGAAATCGCGCAGAAGAGCTGCGACCGCCTGGTGCGCCTGGTGAACGACATCCTCGATCTTTCCAAGATCGAAGCCGGCCAGTTGAAACTGAACCTCGAGCGGCTGGACCTGACCGAGATCGCCGTGCGCGCCGTGTGCGCCGTCAAACCGCTGGCAGACAAGACGCAAGTGCGCCTGCGCGTCGAGCGCCGCATGGGGTTGCCCATGCTCGAGGCAGACCCCGACCGCATCGAACAAGCCATCACCAATCTGCTCTCCAACGCCGTCAAGTTTTCCCCTCCCAAGGCGGAGGTGGTGGTGCAGCTTTCCGCGGACGAGACCTGGGTGCAATGCGCCGTGCAGGATCAGGGCGTAGGCATCGCGGAAAAAGACTTGCATCGCATCTTCGGCAAGTTCCAGCAGCTTTCTGAAGGGCGCCGCCGTGGCGGCACTGGGTTGGGCCTGGCCATTACGCGCGGCCTGATTGACGAGCATCGCGGGAGCATCTGGGTGGAGAGCCACGTGGGCGAAGGCTCGCGCTTCATTTTCCGGCTGCCCATTGAGTCGCCGCATGCCCCCGGCGCGACGGCGCTGGCAGGGCAGTCGGCCAAGCCGTAGGACTTCGCAGGTTTCGCGCGCTGCCGGTGCTTTTGCTGCCGTTAGTTTGCGATTGCTTCCGGCTTTACCGCGGGCGCCGGGAACGAGATATTCCAGAAGTTTGCCACCGGGCCCATGAACTCGATGCCCACCTGGCGTTTGTCGTGGTGGCCGGGTCCCAGGTAGACCACGCGGCATTCCTGGCTCACCCGCGAGCACGTGTTGGTGAGCAAAAGGCTCTGGCCCCAGTTCACGCTGGCGCGCAGCACCAGCAGTCCGCCGTAGCGGCTCACCGCCAGCGTGTGTGTTCGTTCCAAGGGTCGGCCGTGATTCGATTGCGGCTCGGAAACCACCACCGGCACGCATAGAGTCACTCGTTGGCTGCGACGCCTGCCCAATCTGAAATTGCTTTTCACGGCCTGCCCCCTTAACCCGCACTCGCTCCGGATGATGGCTGGTGACCTGGCGAAAGAGACTGGTTCGCGCCGCTCCAGACGGAGCAAGCCGCGAGACACCTCGAACGCAAGAAGGCCAAAAAACATACCGATTAACGACCATCCGGTCGGACGGTCGAGAAGGCTGGATGAGCGAATCCTAATCCTCAAAAGGGCCGGAGTCAATGGTCCTTACCCGGTATTACAGGAGATTCAAGGTCGCGCAGGCATGCCCGGGCCGAGTGCGGCCGGCTGCGAAAAGTGATACCAATAGGCTGTGCAGAAGAAGATCTTCTGGGCCACCTTCACAGCCTTGGGCCTGCTCGCGGATCTAGCGCTTCCGTTTTGGTGGGCTGTGGGCGCAACGCTGCCGATTGGCTTGTTCAGTTGGTGGCTGGCCTACCGGTCGGGCATGTTGGAATAGTTAGGACAATCGGCCCAGCAGCTCTTTCCAGCGAACCCACGCGTCCACGCGCGCCTTTTTGTTGGCGTCGGAACCCTCGGGGGCTTCTCCGGCGCGCATAAAGCCGTGGCCCGCGCCATCGTAGGTCACCGGCTCGTACGTTTTTCCGGCAGCCTTCATTTGCGTCGTGGTATCGGGAATCGTGGCGTCAATGCGCGAGTCGTTGCCGGCATAGAAGCCGTACACGGGCGCGTTGATGTGCGCCATCGCCTCCGGCACGGGCGGCGGGCCGTAGAAAACGAACGCGGCGGAAAGGTCGCCGCGATTGGTGGCAAAGCGGAAGGACTGGCCGCCGCCCCAGCAGTAGCCCGCCACAAACAGTTTGCCGTTCGTGGACGGCAGCTTTTTCCCGTAGTCGGCCGCGGCATTCAGGTCCGCGGTTACCTGTTCGGGATCCAAGTGACTCACCGCCTCCGTGGTTGTTCCCGTGGCGAACGACGAGCTGCGCCCGCCTTTCGGGCCCATGCCGGATAGCAGGTCGGGAGCCACGGCGATGTACCCCGCGGCAGCCACCTGGTCGGCGAGGTCTTCCACCCAGTCCGTCATGCCGAAAATCTCGTGAATGATCAGAACCACCGGGCGCTTGTCCTTCGACTCAGGGTAGACCACCAGCGTCTCCACGGAACGCCCGCCGTGCTTCAACGTCACCCATTCGCGGTGCCGCGGAGACTTTTCCACCTGCGCGCGCGCCCAATCCTGCGCCATCACCCCCGGCGCGCCCAGAAGGACGGCGGCCAGAGCCATCATAAGATTGCGTATCATCGTATGGTCCGTTTCCAAGCGCCTGCGGCGCTCTGCTCCGTTTTTGCTGCAAGCCGCATTTTATACGACCGCGCAGCGCTTTGCATCGCACCTTGACGCCCCATCAGGCGTGCTCTACCATCGCTGGAAAGGTGACTCGCCACAAGGCTCCACTGATGCCGGACACGACGCAGGAGACCATTCAAGAGGATCGCGCGTTGCGCTACGACCGCCGCGGCTGGCAGTTCTGGTCGTTCCTGCTGCTTGGCCTCGTGGTTGTGGGAATCGCCATGGCCGTCTACGGCTTGCTCACCTCGCCCGCTTCGGCCTGGAGCCTCCAGGGCATCGCCCAGTTGATTCCGCCGATGATTTTCGGCGTGATCGCGCTGGTCGTGCTGGTAAATTTCTACCTGGCGCAGAAGAATGCCGTGCTTCGCGGCCTCGAGCAGGAGCTGGTGCAGCAAAAAATCGAAGCGGAGCTGAACCGCGAGCTCGCTCTTCAGGATCCCGTCACC
>DATFZR010000109.1:0-2057 GCA_035314265.1 Candidatus Acidiferrales bacterium | reverse complement strand
ATGGATTTGTTCGTGCGGCTCATGCCGTCGGTGGCCTTCTCCATGGTGGTGATGCCGGTGCGCACTTCCTCGCGGGAACGGTGGGAAATGTCGAGCAGAATCTTGGCATTGTCCGCGACGCGCTGGATGGAAGTGACCATTTGATCGATGGAGGCGGAGGTTTCCGCGACGCTGGAAGCCTGGTTCTGCGTATTGCGGACGACGTTCTGCACGTTGACGCTCATCTCGTGCATCGTGGTGGAGACCTCGTCGATGGCGGAGGAGGCTTGCACGCTCAGCTTGGCGGATTCCTCGGAGGCCTCGGCAACCTGATTCGAGCCGGAGGCAACCTGGCTGGCGCTGTCGCGCACCTGGCGCACCAGGCCGCGCAGCCCGGAACTCATGGAAGCGAAGGCCTTGCCCATGGTGTCGCGGTCGGAGCGCGGGCGCGTCTCGATGGCCAGTTGGCCGCGGGCGATGCATTCGGCGGCGGCCGCCATTTCCTTGAGGTACGTCATCATGTGCGCGAAGCTCTTGGCCAGCGCGCCGATCTCGTCCTTGCGGCTGGTGTCCAGCGGCTGGTCCAGATCGCCGGTCTCGCCGATTTCCTGCGCGGTCTGCATGAGTTCGGCGAGCGGCTTGGTGATGGACTTGGAGGCCAGGTACGCGATGCTGAAACCCAGCAGGATCACGAAGAGCGTGCCCACGGTGGAGACCACAGCGGCCGTCTTTGCGGCGGAAGAAGAGGATTCGTCCGCATCGTTCAGTACCGTGGTCATGGCCAGCGAAGCCTGATCCAGGATTGCCCCCGAACGGATCACGTGCGAGGAAGGATCGAGTTGCAGGTAATCCACCTGCAAGTCCGCCACGGTGGCATCGCCGGAATCCACCTTGTGCCGCTTGTTGATCAGCGGCTGCGCGAAGTGCTCCGCCCAGTCGCGTTCGCTGGCGGCCGCGTCGCCGAGCGCGGAGCGCAGCACGTTGGACGCCGTCCTGGCCTGCGACCTCTGGATGGTTTCCGTGAGGTCGGAGATCCCGTGCTTCAGCGTTTCTTCTTCCCGCGTGTCGCCGCTCAGCAGGTAGCCGCGAAGGGAAAGCCGCGTCTGCATGATCTTGAAGCGGATGGATTCGATCAACTGCACGCCCTCGACGGCGGAAGCCGCGCTCTGCCGCGCGCTGTGTTCGCGCGTGATCACGCTGAGGTTCAGAAACAGCAGAAGAACGAGCAGCGCCAGGATGGATCCGAAGCCGTAATAGAGCTTCTTCGCAATGGTCATTGCCTTACTGCCTCCCTGTTCCGGGCCTTCGCGCCGCACTGCGGTTTTCGCGGGCCGGCGGCGCAGCATTCCTCTGAGATCGCTTACTCAAAATTCACTTCGACGATCACACTCGTTTCCTTGGGCCCGGGTTCGTACTTCCAGCCTCGAACGGCGTCCTGCGCCGGGCCAACCAGAAGCGGATGGCCGCCCAGGCAATGGATGTTTTTCACCGCTCCATCCGCGCCAATGGTCACTTCCAATCTCACCTTGCCGTGGATGTTCATACGGCGTGCCAGCTCCGGATACACGGGCTGTACCTGGACCTTGAGCTTTCGCTTCACTTCCGTCGATTCCTGAGCGCGCGCGATTTGTGGCGGCGGCGCGAAGCTGAGGGCGAGCGCTGCCAGAATCGCCAGGCGAATGACACTGTGGTGACGTGCCATGGAAACTCCTCCTCGGGTGATACCCGGGAGAGTGAATAGCAATAGATGTGCCAGGAATGGGGTGCGGGGCAGTTTCCTAACTGATTGCAAATACGCGGCTTATGAAGGCTGAGCTTTCTGTCTGCCGCGATTCTCACGCCGGCGGCGTCTCAGGAGGTGCTGTGACCCATCAAAACATCTCACTGTGAGACACTCGGAACTAGCGTTGCCTGGGCCTGGCCAGTAAAGCCGGACGGGTTTTCCGGCGGCGGTCCGCGCTATGTAGAGGGGCAAAAACCGCGAGCCAGCGGTTAGAATGGCGGCGCAAGATCGGCTCATAACTTCGGCCCTTAAACTTTCAGCTCGTAAGCTCGTCCCCGGGAATGCAGCGCTGTAC
>DATFZR010000108.1:0-2442 GCA_035314265.1 Candidatus Acidiferrales bacterium | reverse complement strand
CACGGAGTGCGCCAAGCGCGGCAAGAAGTGCGTGCTGGAGATGGGAGGGAAAAGCCCTCTCATCGTTCTGGCCGACGCGGATGTGGACTATGCCGTGGACACGGCCTGCTTCGGCCTGTTCATCCACCAGGGCCAGATCTGCATGGCCGGGTCACGCATCATTGTCGAGGCGCCCATCTACGAAAAGTTTCTGGAGAAGTTTGCAGCCAAGGCGGCATCGCTCAAGGTGGGCGATCCGCGTGACCCGCACACGGTGATCGGCCCGCTCATCCGCGCAACGCAGTGTCCCATGATCGATCGCAAGGTTAAGGAAGCCGTATCTCAGGGCGCGCGCCTGCTCACCGGAGGAAAGTACGAGGGCAACTTCTACTACCCGACGGTGCTCGCAGACGTGACGCCGCAGATGGCCGCCTTCCGCGACGAACTGTTCGGACCCGTGGCCGCCGTCAGCCGCGCGAAGGATGCCGACGAGGCTCTCGCCCTCGCCAACAATTCCTGCTACGGCCTTTCCTCCGCCGTGCTTACAAACAATATGCAGCTCGCCATGCGCTTTGCACTGGAGCTCGAAGCAGGAATGGTGCACCTCAACGGACCCACGGTGCACGATGAGGGCATCGTGCCGTTCGGCGGCGTAAAAGATTCCGGCAGCGGGCGCGAGGGCGGGCGGTGGTCGCTCGAGGAAATGACGGAAGTGAAGTGGGTGACCATCCAGATGGGCAAGCGGCAGTACCCGTTCTAAAGATCCACGCGGACAAATCGGCAAACGCCCTCCCTGCGGGAGGGCGTTTCTACTTGGGGCGGCGGGCTTTTTTGCTCTCGGCGTCGATCTCGGCAAAGACTTCCTGCGCGGCGTGGAAGGCGGAATTCGCCGCGGGAACTCCGCAGTAGATCGCCGTCTGCAGCAGCACCTCGCGAATCTGGTCGCGAGTCACGCCGGCATTTGCCGCCGCTCGCAGGTGCATGCGCAGCTCGTCGTTGCGGTTAAGGGCCACCATCAGACCGATCGTCAGCATGCTGCGCGTTGCGCGTGGCAGGCCAGGACGCGACCAGATTTCCCCCCAGGCGTACCGCGCGATCAAATCCTGAAAGTCACCGTTGAATTCGTTCCGATTTTTCTCCGCCCGGTCCACATGCGCGTTGCCGAGCACGGCCCTTCTGACTTTCATCCCCCGGCGGTGCCGTTCGCGTTCGTCCATCAGAACCTCCGTATCGTAGCGCCGGCTTCTACTTGTCCTGGCGAAGCAAGGAGCCGGCTCTTTTCTTCCTTGCCCCGTAACCTCTGCGGACTAGGCAGCGCTGCCCAAAAATCCTACCAGCGCCGCGTTGAACGCCGCAGGGGCCTCAACGTTGATGATGTGTGATCCCTCAAGCTCCACGTATTTTGCGCCGGGGATCGTCCCGGCCAGCCCGCGGCCCAGGGCCGGCGGCGTCGCCGGGTCTTTCGCGCCCATGATCACCAGCGTGGGGGCGCGGATGGCGGCGACCTCCTCGCGCAGGTCGGCGTCGCGGATGGCTGCGCAATTGGCCGCGTAGCCCTCGGGCGGCGATGCCTCGAGCATGCGAAGCGCGGCTGCCACGGCCTGGGGCTCCCGCGCGCGAAACTCAGGCGTCAGCCAGCGCTCGATTACGGCAGCCGCCATGGGTTTCATTCCGTTCTTGCGTATCGCTTCGATGCGAGGGTTCCATATCTCCGGGGAGCCGATTTTCGGGCCGGTGCTGCACAGCACCAGACGGTCGATGCATGCAGGTGCGTGAAGGCCCAGCCACATTCCAATCAGTCCGCCCATGGAGATGCCGCAGAAATGAGCGCGCCCGATGTGCAGCGCGTCGAGCAGGTGAACGACGTCGCCGCCAAGTTGCTCGATTGCGTAGGGTCCGGGCGTGACGGAGGTTTGACCGTGGCCGCGCGTGTCGTAGCGCAACACGCGAAAGGACTTCTCAAGCGCGGGCAATTGCGGCTCCCACAGCGAGAGATTTGTGCCCAGGGAATTGGAGAAAACAACTACAGGCGCTGTGGCCGGGCCATCGAGGGCGTAATTCACGCGAAAGCCGTTTGCGTCGAGCTGAGGCATTCCGTCTACTTTCCTTTTCCCGTGGCTTCCGGCGTTCGCGAGGAGTGCGCCTGCAGAACGCTATCGATCATCGCCTGGGCAGAGCCGAGATACTGGGCCGGATCGAACAGGCGCGCGAGACCGGCCGTGGATAGATGCTTCGAGACAACAGAATCCTCGGCCAGCACGTCGCGGAGATGGCGCTGCTCGGCGCGTGCTCGCCGGGCGGCGGCTTCCACGTGATCGTGGGCCGCCAGGCGGCCGAGCGATGCGCCGAGCGCCATCTGCACAGCTTCCGAGAAGATGAGGCCGTGGGTCAGTTCGAGATTTTCCGCCATCTTCGCGGCGTCAATCTCCAGCCCGGCAACGGCGTCGGTCAGATGATGCAGGG
>DATFZR010000107.1:0-2036 GCA_035314265.1 Candidatus Acidiferrales bacterium | reverse complement strand
GTGACGGATACGGCGACGGGGCGCGTGGTTCCGGTGGATGCATCGCGGAGGCAGGTGCTGCGCCCGATCTCCGTGGGGCAACGGCCGCTGGCCGCGGCGATTACGCCGGAGGGCAATCTATTGCTGGTGGTGAATGAAGGGTCGAATGACCTGGCAATTGTGCGGACGCGGACGAATAGTCTCTTGACGATGGTGCCAGTGGGCGTGGGGCCGCGCGATGTAGCGGTGAAGAAGTTTTAACGGCCGTGGCCAGTGGCCAATGGTAGTCAATGGTCGGTCAGCCAGGACGAGCGCGCGCACAGGCTGAAGCCTGTGCCGCACCGCTACCAGGAGAAGGACTCTTCGCCGCCCAGGGCGACGGCCAGGGAGCCTTGGGCCGGGAGGACGTCTACGGGCAGGCCGCCGTGCCAGAGGGCCACGCCGATATCCAGGACGTTGTGATTCATGCTGGAGATGAGGTCTTTTGCCAGCGCGGCTTCCAGGATCGTGCCCAGGCCCACGCGCACCTTGCCGGCGCCGGTTAGAAGGCGACCGCCGGCTTGCTCGACGGAATGTCCCGTGATCTTCCCTTCCGAAACTTGAACGATGACGACGAGTTCCGTGTCGCCTCCGCGCACGCGGATGTGGAATTCGCATTCGCGCAACTCTTCGAGCGCGCCACGCACCCAGTCCACGCGCAGAAACAGCGTTTCGGGGTCGAATCCGTAGCGCAACTCGTGCAGGTGATGGGTGCGGCCGTGCATGGCGGTTTCCTGCAAGTCCGCGGAATACAGGCCGGCGCCCAGCCATTCAAAATAGTTGGTTTCGCGGCCGTCCACGGAAACGCGCAGGAAATCCGCGGGAGGAAGCACCATAGCGCGCTCGGGCGGACGCTTGATGGGCTGGGCGAGCGCTTCCGGCGCTTCGAGGCCCAGTGCGATGTAGGCCTCGGTCAGGTGGGTGCGGTAGATGGCGTCGAATTCCGCGTCGCTGGCGGAACTGTGCTCCGGACCGAACCACCAGCACCAGTCGCTGCCTTCCGCGGTGAGGATGGATTCAAAGGCGTGGGCCATGCGCGCGGCAGAGACACCGCCGGTGCCGGAATCCGCGGAGGCACGCAGGGCCCGTTCGTAGACGTCGCGCGTGTCGCGCAGCAGTTCCCAGGCGCGCACGTCTTCCGCGTGGCCGGCCCAGATGTCGAAGTTGGCGTTGATCCAGGAGCCGGGAACGATGTGGGAGATCTCGGGGAGAATTCCGGCGGCAGCAACGGCTTCTGAGCCGGTCATGGGGTGAATGTCGGGGTCGGCCTGGATGCGCGCGTAGAAGCTGCGCAGAAATTCGCGGCCGTTGCCGGGAAAATATTCCCAGGCGTTCTCGCCATCGAGAATCAGGGAGACGGTGAGAGGCGCCGAAGAGGGCGTACGCTCGCCGATGGCGCGGATGCGGCGGTGCAGGTCTTCTGCGGCGGACTCGGCGGACATGCGGCTGTAGACGAAGCCGACCAGGTCGGAAAGATAGTGGTCTCGGAAGAGGCCGGCGATGTCGCCGCCGGGTAGATGGAGCCGCCAGGGAGAATACAAACGCGCAGCATTGTCTGGGACGCCGGCGGCGTCGCGGCCGAAGCCTACCTGGAGCGTGCGGCCCAGGACGCCTTCGTCACTGGCAAACCAGCGGAAGCCCATCTCCGCGGCGATGCCGAGGGCAGCGTCGGAGACGGAGCCCTCGGAGGGCCACAGGCCGGCGGGGGCGCTGCCAAACCGCGTTTCGTGGAAGCTGCGCGCGCGGGCGAGCTGCTCGCGGGCGTCTTCCGGATGGACGAAGGGCGGAGCAATCTGCGGCGAACGCGGATTGGATTCCTGGGCGGAGCGCGTGTCGCACACGAGCGGCAGGATGGGGTGGTAGAAGGGCGTGGTGGAGACTTCAATCTGTCCGCGCTTTGCGGCCGCGGCGTATTCGGGCAAAACGCGGCGGAGCAGCTCGATTTGCTTCTCCCCCAGCGCGGCCTTGTCCTGATCGGAGAAATCAGCGCCCTGCGCGGAGAGGGCGCTCACCACGGG
>DATFZR010000106.1:0-4376 GCA_035314265.1 Candidatus Acidiferrales bacterium | reverse complement strand
CGAAGTCCACCTGGGCGCCTGGCGCCGCAAGCCCGGCGGCGAAATGCTCACCTATCGCGAACTGGCCGCCGAGCTGATTCCCTACGTCCTCGAGATGGGCTACACGCACATCGAACTGATGCCCATCATGGAATATCCCTTCGACGGCTCCTGGGGCTACCAAACCGTCGGCTACTACGCGGCAACCAGCCGCTACGGCCGCCCCGAGGATCTGATGGAATTCATCGACCGCTGCCATCAGGCCGGCCTGGGCGTGTTTCTGGACTGGACGCCCGGCCATTTTCCGCGGGACGCCCACGGCCTGGCGGATTTTGACGGCACGCACCTGTACGAGCACGCGGACCCGCGCAAGGGCACCAGTCCTGAGTGGGGCACGCTGGTCTTCAACTACGGGCGCAAGGAAGTGCAGAACTTCCTGATCTCCAGCGCCCTCTTCTGGCTGGGCAAATACCATTTTGACGGCCTGCGCGTGGACGCCGTCGCTTCCATGCTGCTCCTCGACTTCGCGCGGCAGCCCGGCCAGTGGGTGCCTAACCAGTATGGCGGGCGCGAGAATCTCGAAGCCGTGGACTTCTTGCGCCGGCTCAACGACGCCGTCCACGAGCACCACAAGGGCGCGTTGACGATGGCGGAAGAATCCACCGAATGGCCGCTCGTCACGCGGCCTCCCTACCTGGGCGGCCTGGGCTTCAACCTCAAGTGGAACATGGGCTGGATGAACGACATCCTGAAGTACTTCCGCCAGGACCCCATCTACCGCAAGTTCCACCACAACCAGATCACCTTCTCGATGATGTACGCCTTCAGCGAAAATTTTCTGCTGCCCTTCAGCCACGACGAAGTCGTGCACATGAAGGGCTCCATGATCGGCAAGATGCCCGGAGACGACTGGCGGAAGTTCGCGAATCTCCGCGCGCTATACGCTTATCACTACGCCCATCCGGGGAAGAAGCTGCTCTTCATGGGCGGCGAATTCGGCCAGTGGCGCGAGTGGGACGAGAAGCGCAGCCTCGACTGGGAATTGCTGGCCTACCCCAGCCACAGCTCGGTCCAGCGCCTGGTGCGCGACCTGAACTCCTTCTACCGGCGCGAGGCCGCGCTGCATGAGGTCGAATACGACTGGACTGGCTTCGAGTGGATGGATCCCAACGACGGCGACAATAGCGCCCTCAGCTTTGTTCGCCGCGCCAAGGATCCCGCAGACTGGCTGCTCGTCGTCTGCAACTTCACGCCCATCGTCCGGCACGGTCACCGCGTGCCCGTCCCCGCCCTGGGCTTTTACGAAGAAGTCCTGAACACCGACGCGGAGATTTACGACGGCAGCAACGTCGGCAACATGGGTGGAGTGGAAGCGATCCCTGAGGCCTATCTCGGCAAGCCCTGCCAGTTGCGGCTAACGCTGCCCCCGCTCGCCGTCCTGTATTTCAGGCTACGGCCGGCCGCACCGCCGCCACCGGTCGCGGACAAGGGCTCGGCCCCTCCAGAAGGTTCTTCCCCTTCATAAGAGTCCTAGGTGTGCGTTTTGCTTCCGGCTCTGGTTGTCCGGGTGTACCCGAGGGGGCCGATTTACTTGGCGCGCGGGGCAACTGGCCGGTTAACGTTGACGAGGGCAATCGCTTGCGACACGAACGCTGCGCCCTGGGCTCCGTGCCCGGCGCCCTGCGTGTTAATCATCTCGTACTGCTTGCCCGACTTGAGAAGGACGTGGAGATCGTGCCTGGTCCCTAAGTCACCCATGGTCTCATACGCCCGCTCGATCTCTGCGATCGTGAATTGAAAAGAGTACTTCCCACTATCGGAGCGATAAGACATGTTCGTATTGTCGACGGTCAGAACGCCACCAACATACATCAGAAGCCCCATTTTCGCGGAGACCCGGAACGTGTGCACCGGAGGCGGCGCCGGCGCCGGCTCTTCGAGCGGCGCGAGGCTGGCGTCTATTCTGGTCTCCTGCCCTGCACTCAGAATCACCTGCTGCTGATAATTCTTCTTGCCCGTCGCCCACACGCGCAGATCGTGCGATCCGGGTGCGGCGTCCGGTATCACCAGATTTCCGCTCGCATCCGTAGTTCCCCGCCGCACGTCGTCTAGAAGCACGTCGGCGCCCGGAGAAGAATGCACCACAATCTTCCCCACCAGATCGGTAAGTGCGGCCTGGACAATGGCTTTCTCTCCGGCCGCTATTTCCACCGGCTCCTGGAGATCCTTCTTGCCGCGCGCCGTCACGCGCAGGGTGTGCGCGCCCGGCGGTACGTCCTGCAGCGTCAGCTCCCCATTCGAATCTGTGATTCCCCGGTGAGTATCGTCCAGAAACACGTCGGCGCCCGGCAAGGAATGCACCACAATTTTCCCCGGCAGCTCGGTGAGCCCGGCTTGGACGCTCTCTTCCTTTCCGGCCTGGAGAGAGACCTGCTCCTGAAACTCCTTCTTGCCTGATGCCGAGACCCGTACGGTGTGCGAGCCGGCCGGCACGTCGGGCACCACGAGTTCCCCGGCCGTGTCCGTGGTTCCCCGCCGCACGCTATCCAGGAACACCTCGGCCCCGGGCGAAGAGTGCACGGTTATCTTGGCGGGCAGATCGGCGAGCGCTACCTCTACGCTCACTTCCTTTCCAGCCGGCACCGTAATGCGCTCTTCGTGGTCCTTCTTTCCCGCCAGCGTCACGCGCAGCGTGTGCTCCCCAGATGCCGCATTCGCGATGACCACCCGGCCCGCCGTGCTGGCCCTGCCCTGGAAAACGTCGTCCAGATACACCTCTGCACTGGGCACGGTTTCGACAACGATACGCGCGGCCTTCGCTGGCTGTTTCTTGTCTGCGGGAGGAGCACCAGCCTCAGGCCTGAGCTGGGCGGCAATCGGGGAGCACACCAGGCATAGAAAGCATGCCATCGTGCTCAGCGTCTTCGTCTGGAACGGCATTTGCTCCCTTTTTTCCCGGGCTGCCAACCAGTGAATCTTACCCCCTGTGGCGAAATCACCGCGCTTTGAACGCCCGGATGATGCTTTAACATCAAACAAGCCGCGCGCCAGCCGTTTGACCGGCCTCCCCCCGGCCCATTCCGCCCGCCCGGCCGGCAAAACCCGAAAAATCTTGGCCACCCTGGGAACTTTCCTCCGGGTACCCACGTACGTCCAAGTAGCAGAGCACCCGAGGAGGTGGCAAATGCCCGAATCCCAGACACGCCGCACCGTTTTCCTGGCAGCCCTAGCCCTGGCCGCGACCGCGCTGCTCCTGGCCGTCTTGCTGCGCGCCGCTCCCATCACGCATGCGCAGAACGCCGCAAAACCCGAAGCCGCCGCCGGCGCCGAGCGCTGGCTGCACATCGCCGTAGACTGCAAGAGCGACAGCGGCGAACGCGTGCGCGTGAATGTGCCCATATCGCTTGCGCGCAGCGTGCTTGCCTCCGTCGAGCACGGCAAACTGAACCACGGCATCGTGCACATCGATAACGCGCGCATCAACGACATCGACATCCGGGCGATCCTCAAGGCGCTGAAGACCACGCAGGACGGCGAATACGTGACCGTCGAACAGAAAGACACGACCGTGCACGTCCGCAAGCAAGGCGAAATGCTTCTGATTCACGTCGTGGACTCCTCCGGCCGCCACAGGTTTCACAGCGAAGGCAAGGGACAGGAAAATGTGGACATCCGTGTGCCCCTGGCGGTCGCCGATGCCCTCTTCTCCGGCCCCACGGATGAGCTGAACGTCACCGCCGCGCTCGACCTGCTGGCCCGCTACGCGCAACTCGAACTCGTCTCCGTGCAGGATGCCGAAAATAACGTGCGCGTCTGGATGGACACCAAGACGACGCAGGACTGACCGCGGCAAGCGAAAAGGGAGACGCCCATGATCGCCAAAATCCTGCTGGGAATGACGCTCACCACCGCCGTCGTGATGAAAGACGGAATCATCGAAGTGAACGTCCAGGAACACCGTGAGGGCGGCTCGCACGTGCACCTCTTCGTGCCCGCCACGGTGGCCACCTGGGGTGTGCATCTGGCTCCCGAGCAGAAATTGAGGGAGCACCTGCGCGGCAAAACGGAAGCATTGGCACTGGCTCAGGCCGTCCTTCGTGACCTCGAGAAGGTGCCCGACGCCGTCCTCCTCGAGGTGGAGAGTCCCAAGGAGCACGTGCGCATGGAAATCCGCGGCGGCAGCTTCTTGCTGGACGCGGACGACAAGGGCGACACCGTACACATCGCCATGCCCATCCGCGCCGTGCGAAAAGTGGTGGAAGACTTGCAAGCCGGCGCGCCGCCAAATAGCTGAGCAACGGCGGCAGCTAAGCAGCCGGGGAAGGTTCCTTCGTCTTCGGCGGGATCCAGTAGACCTCTTGCTGTAGCGCTTCTTTCGGGAATCCGTGGCGCTTCAG
>DATFZR010000105.1:0-2343 GCA_035314265.1 Candidatus Acidiferrales bacterium | reverse complement strand
CTGCCCGCCGCGCGCGCCTCCAAAGTTGAACCGCTTGAGGCGCTGCGCGCCGAATAAGCGCTTGAAGCAGTTTGCGCAAGTGACGGAGCTCAGGGCCGATCAAGACGATTGAGATGAAGGGCCCGGGGCTAAAGCCAAGTTTGCTGCGAACGGGATTCAGGGGCCTTAACAGGCTGCGAAAAAAACCACTTCGTGAGCGAAGCTCGAAAGGAGAGTTTTGCAGGGGCTGAAGCCCACGCTGATATTGAAGCATGTCCAGCCGGGCAGTTCCTTTACATTTCAGACCGGGCAGATGGTTTACACATTGGTCCGGTATTTGGGGTTTTTGTTGATTCACAGCCCGTAGCCGCAGCCGGGGCTGTGGGAAGGTGGAAATCCCGGCTGTTTGGGATTTCCACGTTTCCATAGCCCTCTTGGTCGCAGTCCAGATCCCCCCTGGAAAGCTTTTCCACCCGCATGGTCTTCGTATCCAGCCGCGCAATTGGATACCAGGCCAGGTAAATGCGCAGGTAACGGTCGTCGATGGGCAACAGGCCGATGCGCTCCCCGGCCAGCACCTTGCTCAGGAACACATCGTGCCGGTTGAAGAAGAACTGGCCGTGCTCAAACACTCGCCGCACCTTCATCGTGGTGTCGTACTGGGGCTCGGGCACACGGCCGGGAAACACGCGCGGCGAACTGCGATAGACCGCGTCGGGGGTCTGCATGGCCAACGCCTGGTGGGGGCGCTCTTCGTTGTACTCTCGCCGGAACCGGTCGAAGGCCTGCTGCTGCATGCGCCGATTAGCCTTGGGCGGCGCGGCCGTGGCCTCCTTCAAGGTGCGGTGCATGCGCTCGTGCCGCCCGTTCTGTTCCGGGTGGCCGGCGGCGATCCGTTGCGGCACGATGCCCAGCTTGATCCACCACACCGACAGCCGCGACAGGCCCGCCAGGGCGCAGGAAGCAAACGGCGGCCCGTTGTCGGACCGTACCGCCCACGGCATCCCGTACTCGCGAAACGCCGCTTCGAAAATGGACCGCACCCGCACCGTATCGGCCTTGTCCACCGCCTGGCAGCGCAGCAGATAGCGGCTCGAACTGTCGGAAATGGTCAGCGGATCGATGCGCTCCCCGTCCCCGGTCCGCATCCAGCCCTTGAAGTCGCAGGCCCATTCATCGTTCGGCGCCTCGACCGCGGCAAACGGCTGAAGATAGGGCGCTACCCGCCGCCGCTTGGGACGATGACGCGTCAGACCTTCCCGCTCCACGATCGACCCGATGGTGCTGGCCGCAGGAATCGCCACATGCGGATTGCGGTCCTCCAGCACCTTCTTCAGCGGACGCGGGCCCCACAACGGATGTGCCCGCCGCAGGCAAAGTACCAGCTGCTCGATCGCCGCCGGCGTCTGGTTGGGATGCCGCGCCGGCGCATGGCTGCGCACTGCCAGCCCCGCTTCCCCAGCAGCCGCGTAGCGCCGCTGCACCGCGTAGCCCGTCGGCCGAGATATACCATGCATCCGGCAAAGCTCACTCATCGTCCAGTCTCCCGAAAGCAAATCCGTTACAAATTCCTTCCGCTTCTCCATCACTCCGCTCACTGTCCAAGGCATGAAACCCTTCTACACGCCCTCGTAAACGGAACAAATCTGTAAACCATCTCCCCGGTCTGTTCTGTAAAGTATCTGCCCGGTCTATACCAGCACTTGCGGCACGACTGAAGTCGTGCCCTGTTACAGAACTCACGCAGATTTGCGGTGGATTGGGTTTTTCCGCAGCCTGTTTAGCCCCGGAAGGACTGGCGGCAGGGCCGGCTCACTCCTCGCGCAACAGCTTTGCAGGATTGACCCCCAGCGCTCGGCGCGCGGGGATCCAGGTGGCCACAATTCCGACCAGCATCATGGTGAGGGCCGCGCCGGCCAGCACCAGCGGATCGCGCGAGGTAGCGTGATAGACGACGGCGCCAAGCAGCCGGCTCGCCAACACGCCCAGCAGGACGCCCGCAGCCGAGCCGGAGAGGAGCAGCGTCACCGGCCGGCCCAGCGCCGATCGCATCACCTGCGCCCGCTGCGCTCCCAGCGCCATGCGGATGCCCAACTCGCGCAGCCGCTTTGAAACCGAGTATGCGGCCATCCCGAATATGCCTGTAACGGCCAGCATCGCCGCCAGCAGCCCCATCACGCCCAGAGCCGCCGTGGCCACACGCGCCGGGAACCGTACCAGGGCCAAGGCGTCCGGCCAGGATTCGACGGTCAGAGGCAGGCTCGAATCGATCCCGCTAACCACGCGGCGAATCGCGTCGGCGATTTCACCTTCCGGCAGTTGCGAGCGCAGAACGATGGTCGTATCGCCCTCCTTCGCCTGTGC
>DATFZR010000104.1:0-5449 GCA_035314265.1 Candidatus Acidiferrales bacterium | reverse complement strand
CACTCAGACTCTGCCGCGAAGAGCATAACGCCCTACTTCCCGGTCGCGATGGTTGAGGATCCCAGCAATCCGCATCCCGAGGCCTCCGGCACTTATGTTTCCTTCGGTCACTTTCCCGAGGGCACGCTCGTCCGGAAGATCGGCGACCCCGGCAAGCTGAAGATCGCGCTTGTTCCGCTGTTGCGAGACGAGAACGAATGCCGCGTAGTCCAGGATTCGGGCCTTGCTGAGCTGTGCCGACAGATGAACCAGTCGCTCCCCGCCGACGACCTGCGCAGAATCTGGGGGATTTCACCCCAAGGTGAATGAGCCTCGAAGGCAGCGATCAGGCAGTAGTATTCGAGTGCGAAAAGCTGGGGAGTTGACTTGATGCCGCGTGGCTCCGCATGATAGCATGATTGCATGACCTCGAGGGCCGCAGCACGACAAGCAGAGATCAAGGTGGTCGGCAGCAGCGGGCAGATATCGCTGGGGAAGCGGCATGCCGGGAGGACGCTGCGCCTTGAGCGGTTCCAGGATGGGCGTATCGTGCTGACTCCCGTGGCGCTTGTGCCGGAAAGCCAGCTCTGGACGCTTTCTGAGCCGCACCGCTCGCGGATCGAGCGCGGGCTTGCCTGGGCCGCGAAGAACGCGCCGGAAGAGAGCGACCTCGACCGGCTGCTGACTCGCCGGACGAAGCGTGTGAGCCGCTCGCGTGGGCGCCGCTCCTAGCCGCGTGCGGCTGGACCTCAATAGCCCTGAGTTCCAGGACGTTCTATTCCGCTTGGAGATCGCCGAGTTGAAGCAGGTGGTAGCGTCGCTGCGGCGGCTGCGCGAACTCGACTGGAACACCCTCTACCGGCATTCCGGCTTTCATTGGGAGGCGATCGAGCATCTTCGCGCACCGAACGGCGCGACGGTGCATTCCATCCGCCTGAGCCAACGGATGCGAGCGCTGGGCTATCGGGACGGCGAGTTCCTGCGGTTGATTTCGCTGCATCCGGATCACGACTCGGCGTACGAGAGGTAGCGATACGTCAGCGCGAAGGCGGCTTCCCGTTGCCCCTCTACATCGCGCCAGCAGCGCCCGGGCAAAGCGAACCGGTGACGGCGGCCGCCAGCTTGTAGTTCGCGGGGGCACAGACAGGATTGTCTGTGCTACCGGTTGGCGCCCGAGGCTGGTTTTTCCACGGGATGGCGCAGGGAATCGTTGTAGGCGTCGAAGAAATCGAGGCCGGGTTTGTTGACTTGGGCGCGGACGCGGATCTGGTCGCTGAGTTCGAGGAGTTCGTCCTTTTTTGGATCGTAGGCGGGCCAGGGGACCAGGCCGGAGGCGTTGGGGTCGCCGGTGCGCGCGAAGTTGACCCAATAACTGGTGATCGCATCGCTCAACTGGCGGTCGGCATCTTCCCACGGAAAAGGCCATGCGAAATTGCCGAACACGTAGGCGATCTCCAAGGCGTGGAATGCACCGAGGCGGGCGGCTGCAGGTCCGGGGGCGCGACGCGTGAAGTAGTACAGGCGGGCGGGCGTGTGGCCGGTGCGGGCCTGGAGGCGCACCCAGGTGCGCATCTGCCAGCCGAAGACGCGGTCGCGGAAGGCGGCGTAGAAGGACTGTACAGCCTGGTCATCTGTGGTCGTGGGTGTGGTCGCGGGTGTGTCCGCGGGATAGAGCTTGAGAAATTCAGCGGCGGAGGCGCCGTAGCGCTGCTGCGCGCCGGCTACAAACATGCCGGTCTTGAGCAATGCCGCCTGGGGCGCGAGCGTGGTTCCCTCGTCTGCGTTGCTGCCGGCGACGAGCGGCACATCGTTCTGCTTGCCTTCGGCAAAGATGGAGTAAACATCGCGGGGCAAGACCCAGCCGTCCACGAATGCCTGGGCGGTGTCCGCGTGGCTCGCCGCGAGCAGCTCTTCGGCGGGAATCGCGCGAAGGGATTTCAGGGGGTCCTGAGTGATGCCGCGAGCATCGGCCAGCGCGAGGCCCTTCTTTTCCGCGTCGGCGAGCGTCTCCATGGCGTCAAACGAGCCGCCGCTTTCGCCAATGGCACGCTGGAAAAGGCCGCGTGCCAGCGGGCTGGCCATGAGGATGTTGACGGCCCAGGAACCGGCGGACTCGCCGAAGATGGTGACGCAATTCGGGTCGCCGCCGAATTTGGCGATGTTCTTCTTCACCCATTCGAGCGCGGCGAGCTGGTCGAGCAGCGCATAATTGCCGGAGGCGTGATGCGCGGACTCCGCCGTGAGTGCGGGGTGGGCGAAGAAGCCGAACACGCCCAGCCGGTAATTGATGGTCACCACGACGGCGCCCTTTGCGGCCAGCACGTCGCCCGCGTAGGAGCTCAGGTTTGCCGAGCCGCGTGTGAAGCCGCCGCCGTGAATCCACACCATCACGGGCAACGCGTCCTTATCAGAATGGGCGGGCGTCCAGACATTCAGGTAGAGGCAATCCTCACTGAGCGGCGGGAGTTTGCTTTGATAGATCGCGGCGGAGGCGGGATAGGGAGTCTGCCAGCACGCATGCGAATATTCCCCGGCCTCGCGGACGCCCTGCCAGGACGCGGCCGGCTGCGGCGGCTTCCAGCGCAGATCTCCCACAGGCGGCGCGGCAAAGGGGACGCCGAGGTAGGCGCGAACGCCGGGGCGCGTTCCAGCGATTCCGTGGAGCAATCCCTGGTCGAGCTTGACGCTCAGGTCGCCGCGCGCGACCTCGCGAACGGGCGGAGCCGCGACCTGCGGCGCCTGCGGGAAAACGGCGGCCGCGAGGGCCGCGAGGGCGAGCATGGAAAGGAGAGCGGTTTTCATTTTGTCCTGGTCCTCGCCGGATACCTGGCAGACCGCGCGGGCGAATCGTGATTCCCGGCGCGGCCGGGCGGCTGCGAGTGCGGAAGTGAGAATACCTGCGGGATGATTGCGGCGCCACCCTAGGACCCAAGGCAGGGCACGCATGCCGTGCCCCTACGCTGGCCGCACTAAGCGAACCGCTGACGGCAGCCGCCGGCTTGTAGTTCGCGGGGAGCACAGACAGGAGTGTCTGTGCTACCTGGCAAGAGCCTCCTTGACACTGTCTCGGGCATGTTGCTACGGTCAGAGGCCAATGAACGGGCCGGTCCGCAGGGCCATCCTCTTTTTTGTTGTTCTGGTTGCTATCGCGGCGCTGCTGTACAGCGCGCGCGACTCCATTTCACTGAGGGGTTTCAGTTGGGAGCGCCTGGGCGAGGCGGTGCGCAACGCGCGGATTGGATTGCTGCTTCTGGCCCTGGCGGGAATCTATGCATGCTTCTGGGTCCGGGCGATGCGCTGGGTGCGCCTGTGCCGGAATCTTGGCCCGGCCAGCGTGTGGAGCGTTTACCAGGCGACGCTGATGGGTTTTGTGGCCATCGTGCTGCTGGGACGGCTGGGGGAGCCGGTACGCCCGCTGCTGATTGCCCGGCGCGAACACCTGCCCGTTTCCCCCATGCTGGGAATCTACCTGGTGGAAAGAATCTTCGATATCGCCGTAACCGTGATCGTTGCGGGAGTGAGCCTGATTTACCTGCCGGAACTGCTCGGCCGGACTCAAGCGGCGAACCCATCCTCCACGGCAGCGGCGATGCTGCCGCAACTCCAGTGGGGCGGATTCCTGATGTTTGCCTTCCTGTTTGCCTCCGTGTTTTTTCTGGTGTACCTGCGGGTGACGAACGGGGGAGCGCTGGCGCGTGCGGCGGTGCGCTGGTGCGCGGGAAGCGGATGGCGGAAGCGCGTGGCCGGACTTTTCTCCGGATTTGTGGAAGGCTTGCAGGCGATCCGAACGTGGGGAGATCTGGCGGTGGTGGTGGGGCTTACGGCGGTCCACTGGGTATTGATCGTGTTCATCTACCACTGGATTATGTCCAGCTTCGGGGGAACACTTGCGGAGCTGGGTATGCGCGACGCGGCGCTGACGCTGGCGTGTTCGATGCTGGGCTCGATGCTGACGATTCCCGTTGTGGGCGGCGGGGCGCAGGCGGGCTCGTTTATGGCTCTCTGGGTTTTCCTGGGGATAGATAAGGAGCCTGCGATCGCGGTTGCCGCGACATTGTGGCTGGTGACGTTTGCAAGCTGCTCGCTGGTGGGGATTCCGCTGCTGCTGCGCGAGGGAATGTCGCTGGGCGAGTTGCGCCGGATTGCCAGCGAACCCGTTACTGAAGAGAGAGGGAAGCTACCGTGAAATGCCCCTTCTGCTCGCATAAGGAAGACAAAGTGGTGGATTCGCGCGAGGCCACTTCCGGCGACCTGATCCGGCGCCGGCGGGAATGCCTGAAGTGCCGGCGGCGCTTTACGACCTACGAGCGCATCGACGAGATTCCGTACATGATCATCAAGAAGGACGGGAGGCGCGAGCGCTTTGACCGGCAGAAGCTGCTGCAGGGGCTGCTGAAGGCTTGCGAGAAGCGGCCCATCCCGATTCCGCGGATTGAGGCGCTGGTGGAGGAGATCGAGGCGTTCGTGCACGAATCCGGGAACCGCGAGCGCACGTCCACGGAAATCGGCGAGATGCTGATGACGCGGCTGAAGAAGCTGGATAAGGTGGCGTACGTGCGCTTCGCTTCTGTGTACATGGACTTCAAGGACGTGAAGGAATTCCTGAACGAACTGAAGGGCCTGCTGAAGGAACGAGCCCAGAAGTAACGGGCGCTGAAGTAACGGGCGCAGAAGTAACGGCAGGCGCTTTCAGACTTCGAGGCGCTTGGCGTCCCACACGGCGGCGGAGAAGGTGCGCAGGACGCCGAAACCCTCCGATTCATACAACCCGACGGCGGGCAGGTTTGAGGACGTAACGGTAAGCGAGAGTCCCTGGAACTGGCGCGCCTGTAGCGCTTCAATGCAGGCGCGGAGCAGGGCGCGGCCCTGACCTTTGCCATGCAGCTCCGGAAGCAGGCAAATCTGGGTGACGTGGGCAACGCCGGGAGAAACCACGGAAGTCAGCACCACCCCCTGCAAATCGTTGCGTCCGCTGCCGGGAATCACGAGCGACGCCTCGGGCAGAAACTGGCCGCAGCCGGGAAGGAGCACGACGTTGCGGAGGAACCGCGAGGCGCCGCCCTCGGTGCGGTACTGCTCGTTGATGTCGCTATCCACGTGGCGGGCGTAGGCGCGTTCGATCAGGCGCGCGCAGGGCTCGAAGCAGCGGTCGGTCCAGCGCTCGATGCGGATGGGGATGGCGGCATGCGCGCTTGCGGGGCGGGGAGCGGCGAGATCGAGGTACATGAATTGACGCTTGTGAAGGCGAAAGCGATGGCGCTCGAGAGCGAGATCCAGCGAGTGGCCGAAGGGGATGAGCTGCGCTTCGATGCGGCCGATTTCAGGGCGCGCGCGGAGGCTCAGGAGCAGGGCGGCGAGCAGGCGTTCGGGCAGGGCGGGGTCTGGCGCATTGCGCGCGATGTAGAGGCCGCCGAGGAGGGCTTTCTCCTCCTCGAAGACGTAGAAGCCGTAGCCGGCGGCGCGATGTTCG
>DATFZR010000103.1:0-17418 GCA_035314265.1 Candidatus Acidiferrales bacterium | reverse complement strand
CCCATGGCAACTGTCCCCAGGGACAGGGGCGCGGCGGCGCGGCGAGATCCCCGCGCTGTCTTCGACACTACGCCGGGTGCCCGGCACGCGCAAGCGGGCGCCCGTAGTGGAGGTTCCCCTGCGAAAAGTGAGGAATGGGATTGACGCCGAATGCGCGGGGCGATAGTGTCCGCGGTATCTTATTGAGTGGATACCCGTCGGAGGGGTCTTCGTGAACAGGAAATCAGGCAGTGTTGCGGTCGCGTGTCTGGCTCTGTATCTGGGGCTGCTCGTGTTGCCCGGCGCGGCGGGCGGAAAAGAAGATTGGCCGCCCATCGATCCCGCCGAGCTGGCCATGAAGGACAATCCCGCGGCGCCCGGCCAGCACGCCATGGTCCTCTTCACCGAGGTGAACGACGATTTCTCGAGCATCAACGGTGGCGTGGAAACCGTCTACCGCAGACTCAAGATTTTCACCGATAGCGGCAAGATATACGGCAACCTCGAAATCCCCTATATCCAGGGCTTCGGCGACGTGGAGAGCGTGCAGGCCCGCACGATTCACGCCGACGGCAAGATTTTCCCCTTCGAGGGCCAGGTGTACGACAAGGTGCTCGTGAAAGCCGGCGGTGTGAAGAGGTCTGTGAAGTCCGTGGCGCTGCCGGAAGTGCAGCCGGGAAGCATCCTCGAATACAGGTACAAGCAGAAGTATCCGGGCAACCACATCTATGACTCGAGTTGGGATGTGCAGTCCGACTTGTTCACCAAAAAGGCCAGGTTTCTCTATCACTCTCCCCAGAACGTGTCCACACAGGTTCCTATCAAGCTGATGTGGCGCATCTTGAACGCTCCCTCTGCGGGTTTCACACCCATCCAGCAGAAAGACGGCACCTGCCTGCTCGAGGTGGAGAACATCCCCGCGCTCGAAATGGAAGACTTCATGCCCCCGGAAGATTCGGTCCGCACGCGCATTGATTTCTTCTACCTCGAGAAAGTCCAGCCTTCCGCTGAGTTCTGGAAGGATCTCGGCAAGAAGAGGACCGACCAGGCCGAGACCTTCATCGGCAAGCGCGGCGCCGTGGAAGCGGCCGCGCGCGAGGCTGTGGCCGCAAGCGATTCTCCCGACGTGAAGATGCAGAAGCTTTACGCCCTGGTGCAGAAAATCCCCAACACCGCCACGGAACAGTACAAGACCTCCAAGGAAGAGAAGCGGGAAAAGCGCAAGAGTAACGAGAACATTGAAGACGTGCTCAAACATAATTACGGCGCTCCGCAGGACCTCAACCTTCTCTATGTGGGCCTGTTGCGCGCCGCAGGACTCGAGGCCTACAGCGTGCTCGTGGCGCCCCGCAATCGCACCTTCTTCAATTCCGAGATCGAAAACGCAAACCAGTTGCGCGCCGACGTCGTGTTGATCGTTTCCGGACAGCAGCAGGTTTTCGTTGATCCGGCCTGCAATCTCTGCCCCTACGGTATGCTGCCCTGGTACGAGACGCTCACCCAGGGACTCAAACTCTCCAAGCAAGGTTCCGAACTCCTGACCACGCCCGCATCGAAGAGCCTCGATGCCGTCCAGATGCGCACCGCGGACTTCAAGATGAACGAAGAGGGCGACCTGGAAGGTACGCTCACCGTGGACTTCACCGGACTCGATGCCTTGTGGCGCCGCGAGGACCAGCAGCACGAGGACGAAACCGGCCGGCGTAAGTTCATCACCGACGAAATCAAGGCCTGGCTGCCCGCCAACGCCTCCGTGGAGCTGACAAAACTCACGGGATGGACCGAGCTTTCCGAGCCGTTGCACGCCGAAGCCACCGTCAAGCTTCCCGGCTTCGGCAGTTCCGCCGGCCGCCGCATGCTGATGCCCGCGGGCATCTTCCAGGCCGGCAAGCCGGCAAGATTCCAGCCCGAAAAGCGGACGAATTCGATCTACTTCCCCTATCCCAGCCAGGTCGTGGATCTGGTGACCCTGCATTTGCCGGAAGGAATGCAGGTGGAATCGCTTCCGCCAGCCATTGTCCCCAAGCCCGGCAATGCGCTGACCTACGAATTGGAATGTAAGAAGGACGGATCGGCAGTTCACATTCGCAGGGCTTCGGTCATAGAAGGCGTTCTGATTCCCCAGAAATATTATGCCCAGGTGCGCGGTTTCTACCAGACCATGAAGACACGCGATGAACAACAAATCGTACTGCAAAGCACTGCTGCCCCCGCCGGCAACTAGCGTTTTCCGCGCGTGCGCGATTGCCGTGGCTCTGTTTGCCGCGGCGCCCGCATCTTTGCGCGCAGACACGCCCGATTGGATGCGCGCCGCCGCCCAGGAGAAGCTGCCTGAGTATCCGATGGAGACGACTGCCGTCATCCTTCTGGACGAAACAATCGTGACGGCCAAGCGGCCCGAAGAAATCGAAATCCTGTCTCGCCGCGTGGTCCGTATCCTGCGGCCCCAGGGAAAGGCCGATTTCGGCCGCGTCCAGGTGTATCTGAGCGATGACCGTAAGCTCAGTTCCTTGAAGGCCTGGTGCATTCCCGCCCAGGGCGACGCCTACGAGGTGAAGGAAAAGGATGCCGTCGAAGTAGGCTTCGCAGAGGCCGGGGTCCTCTATGGCGACCTCCGCAGAAAAGTTCTGGAAATCCCCGCGGCCGATCCCGGCAGCGTGGTTGGCTACGAGTACGTCGTAAAGAGGCGCCCTTTTTTCCTCCAGAGCCAGTGGGAGTTTCAAGAGAACGTTCCCGTGCACCTGTCGCGCTTTTCCCTTCGGCTGCCGGGAAGCTGGGAATACGACGCGCGATGGGCCAATCACGCCAATGTTGAGCCGCGTTCCGATGGCCCCAATTCGTTCACCTGGGAGGTCCGCGACGTTCCCGCCATCGAACCCGAGGCGGACATGCCTCCCTACCGCGCCATCGCCCCCCGCCTGGCCGTCGAGTATTTTCCTCCCGTTGCGGGTGGCAAATCCGGGAGCACCTGGCAATCCGTGGGCGCCTGGAGCGCCCAGATGTTCGCCGGAAGGAACACCGCCACGCCCGAGATTCAGGCCAAGGTGAACGATCTCGTCGCCGGCAAAACCGACACGCTCGACAAGATCCGCGCCCTCGCCGAGTTCGCCCAGAACCAGATCCGCTACGTGGCCATCGAGATCGGCATCGGCGGCTTCCAGCCGCACATGGCGGCAGACGTATTTACGAATCGCTACGGCGACTGCAAGGACAAAGCCAATCTCCTGCGCACCATGCTCGGCGTGATCGGCGTGGAAGCGTATCCCGTGCTCGTCAATACCGAGCGCGGCAGCGTGCTGCAGGACTTCCCCGCGGCCATGAGCTTCGACCATGCGATCATCGCGGTGCGGTTGCCGCAGGACGTGCCGGATTCAGATTTGTTCTCCGTGATAAACAACGCGAAGCTCGGGCGGCTGCTGATCTTCGATCCCACGCATCCCTACGTGCCCCTCGGCTACATCCCTTACTACGAGCAGGATAGCTACGCGCTCCTTGTTACCCCCGACGGCGGCGACCTCCTGCACCTGCCCTCCCTCATCCCGGCGTCAAACCGCCTTTCGCGCACCGGAAAGTTCGTGCTGCATCCGGACGGCACTCTCTCCGGAGAAGTGGACGAGCTGCGCCGCGGCACAGAGGCGGCGGAAAAGCGCCGCGAGCTGCAGCACCTGCCTCCCGCCGATCGCGGCAAGGCGCTCGAAAGATTTCTCGGCGCTTTCCTCAACAACTGCACGCTCACCAAGGGCAACATAAAGAATCTGGACGACAACAACGGGCTGCTGCTCATCCACTACGAATTTGTCGCCCCGTCCTATTCGAAGACGGCGGGCAATCTGCTCCTGGTGCGGCCTGTCGTGCTCGGCAGGAAAGCGTCGCACGTCGCGGAGAAGGAAAGAAAATACGCGGTGGATCTCGATAACGAGACCCTGCAGACGGACAGCTTCGAGATCGAGCTGCCGCCCGGTTACGCCGCAGACGATTTGCCGCAGCCCGCTTCCTCGGAATTCGACTTCGGCCGTTATTCGAGCGAGACGAAGCTGGAGAACAACGTCCTGCTGTACAAACGCACCTACGAGACGCGGAAGATCACCGTGCCCCTCGCGCAGGTGCCGGATCTGAAGACGTTCTTCCGGAAGATCGCCGCAGACGAGCGCGCTACCGCCGTACTGAAGCGCGCCACTCCCTGACCTGACCAGTCCCTGACCAGCCCTGACGCGCGCCTTCGCCCCATCCTCGGGAAAAACGCTCTGAAAAAGAAATCGGCCAGCGGGCGGCATAACAGGCCCGGAAGCAAGGTGTTACGGTCGCGGTGCTGCCGCGGGTTTGCGGATGAAGTACTGCCATTTGTCCACGCTTGCCGCCACAGCCACGTCGAAGAAGCCCACCATCATTTCGTCACTGGTCTGGTCGCCCCAGCGGACCGTGGCTTTGGGGTCGGGATTGTGCGGGTTGTGGCTGGAATTATCGAACCAGGCGACCGCCTCGAGCACGGTTCCGGCCCGCAGCGCGCGCGGCTCTGCCAGCCGATAAGACATCTGCCAGTGGAAGTGATAGTTCACGCGCAGCAGCGTTTCCACCGTCCCGTCTGGACGCACGACGTTGTACTCGAACCGCTTTCCGCGCAGGTGCATGTGCGGAAAGAAGCTCAGCACCAGCGCATCGTTCGGCAGCGACCCGCGCACCTGCACGCGAAAATCTTCCGCGCCCGGAGGAATGATGAACGAGCTGTTGGTCAACTGCAGCGTAATCACACGCTGCGCCGGCGGCTTTGCGGCGAACACCATGCCCACCGATGTGCGGTCCGTCGCCGCATGGCCGTCCGGCATGTAGTGCATCTGGAAGACCAGGTCTGAGCCGGCGGGGACGAAGCGCGCCATGCCGTCCGGCCAGCGGTCCGGCGAACTGCCCGGCGCGTACACCAGCAGCATGTCGGCGTCGGTGCCGTGCGCGTCATGGCGGTCCTGCGGGTCCGCCAGCGTGGACGCGGTGAAGGGAACGCCCACCGGAGCGTGGCGCAGCCAGTGTGCGTCCGGCGGTCTTATGTAGACCACGGCGTGGTGAACGTTGGGCGCGGAAGACGGCAGGATTTGCGCCATTTGCACCCACTTGTCTTCCTTGAAACCGGTTGGAACGATCTCGTAGGTGTATTCCATCTCGCCGCGAGCGGGGATGGCTACGGGCGCGGGCATAGCCACGATTGCGTCCGGCGGCGGGATGTTCCAGCCGCCGGCCCACTGGCGCAACGGCGGAGCGCTGGCCGGATCGCCGGCAGGAGCGCCCGCCGCTTCCCATGCGGAGATTGCGGCGACCTGTTCGGGCGTGAGCGAAGGATCGTTCGAGAAGTGGCCGAAGCGCGCGTCCGCGAACCACGGCGGCATGGTTTTCCGCTCGGCGGCGGTGCGGATGTCTGCGGCGTTTTGCTGCGCCTGTTCGTAGCTCACCAGCGGCGGCTTTGCCGTGCCTTCCGGGCGATGGCATTCCTGGCAGTGGTCCTGGAGTATGGGCAGAACGTCGCGAAAAAACATCGGCGGCCCCGCTGGAGCGTGTAGAGCCTGCGGAGCCTGTAGATGTAGACAGGGATGCGCGGGCGCGCGGCCGGACGGAGAAGCATCGGCGGCCAGCGCAGCAGCCGCCAGCGCCAGGAGCGCGGCGAGAAACGCAGAGCGAATTGGACCGCCAGGCATCATCGGATTCCGGCAGATTGGATGCGGCCTGGCGCAGTTGAGGTGTAGCGCGGGGAAGCGCCTCTAACGGCGGAGCGAAAAAAACGGCGGGCCGGAGTTAGCATCCGGCCCGCCGTCAAAACAGCCAAGCGCGTCAGTCGGCCGCGGCGGTCTGCCCTCCGACTTCATCCCAGATTCTGATGTTCCTCGTCTCCTTGATGCCGATGGTTCCGACGACGAAGGTCATGAGAGCGATGCCGATGGGCCAGGCCAGCCCCATATAGATGGCATGCTCTTTGATCCAGGCGTTATCGCTGGTCTTCGATGCGGCAACGATGGCGGTGGCGATAAAGGGCAGCCAGCCGCCGAACTCCCCGTTGCCAAGGTGGTAGGGCAAGGACATCGAAGTGTAGCGAATCTTCGCCGGGAAGTACTCGACGAGGAATGCAGCGATGGGCCCGTAGACCATAGTGACGTAGATCACCTGAATAGTCACCAATGCGACCAGCGCTGCGAAGCTGTAATTCGCCGGATCCGAAAAATCCTTCATGGCCCTGTAAATGGGGTAGTAAGTCACGGCGGCAATCAGGCAGCCCGCCATGATGATGCTCTTGCGGCCGATTTTGTCCGAAAGCCAGCCGAACAGGATGAAGAATGGCGTGCCGATGATCAGCGAAATCCCGATGATCTTGTAGACGGTCACGTAGTCGAGCTTGCAGACGCTGCCAAGGAAATACAGCGCGTAGAACTGGCCGGTATACCACACGACGGCCTGGCCGGCGGTGGCCCCAAATAGGGCCATCATCATCATGCCCCAGTTGCGGCCGCTGCCCAGGCTATCCGCGAGTGGCTTCAACGAACTCTTTCCCTGGTCCTTCAGTTTTTTGAACAGAGGAGACTCTTTCAGTCGGACGCGAATGTACAGGGAGATTCCGAGCAGCGGGGCGGAAAGCAGGAAGGGAATGCGCCATCCCCAAGACTTAAACGTTTCGGGAGTCATGGACTGGCGCGTGATGTAGATAACGATGAGCGCCAGCAGCAGCCCTAGCGTCGCGGTAGTTTGAATGTAGCTCGTGAAATACCCACGTCTGTGGTCGGGGGCGTGCTCCGCAACATACGTGGCGGCGCCTCCGTATTCCCCGCCGATCGCCAGACCTTGGACCAGGCGGAGCAAAACGAGAAGCACCGGGGCCAGCAGGCCGATGGTCGCGTACGTGGGCAGGCATCCGCAAAGCACGGTGGAGAGGCCCATCACGGTGAGGGTGACGAGGAAGGCGTATTTCCGGCCGGTAAGGTCTCCTACACGGCCGAAGAAGATGGCCCCGAATGGCCGGACGGCGAAACCGGCGCCGAACGTGGCCAGGCTGGCAAGTGTGGCCGCCGTGGGGTTGCCCGTCGGAAAGAACAGGCCACCAAAGAAAAACGCTAGGGTGCCGTAGATGTAAAAGTCATACCACTCGATGATGGTACCCACCGAAGAAGCAGTGATTACAAGAGGTAGATTGATCCCCTCGACCGCTTGCGCCTGACTCGCCATTATCCCTCCCTTGGCTATCCCAGGAATTCAACCATTCGAACCCAAGGCTTCGCCCGAAGAAGCTACAGCCAGATTCGCCACCCTCTGCAAATTGTGAGCTACACGGCAGGCGCGCTCCCACACGCACGCACGGCCCTGAATTGGGCATGTTGATACACGCGGCGGAGGGCAAAGTCAAGAAAACACTATCGCTGGGAGGGGAGGCGCGCGTTGCAATCGCCGGAGGTTAGAGTCGCAAGAAGGCGGCTGGCGGCGAGGGGCGGATTCGTGCGCGAAGTTAGCCTGCAAAAGCGAACGGCGTCCCGGCGGGAGAAGCCTCCTGCCGGGACGTGTGCGTTTGCCTTCCTGCTGGAAGGCCTGTCAGAAGGGCGGCTGCTGGATCTGGAACAGACCCAGCGACACGCCTGTATCTGTCTCAATGAAGACCACGGTAGACGGACTGACCACGAAGTAGGAGATGGCCAGGGTGTTTGAACCGGATGGAGTAAGAGAGCCGGTAAAGCGGCCTGAAGCGGCCGAGGCATAGGCCCCCGTAGCGGGGACATCCGGGATCGGCTGGCCGAAATTGTTGACGTCCAGCGTGCCGAGCAGATTTCCGGCGCCATCGGCCACGGTTTGACCGGAGACGTCGATCTCGATGTCGAACATCTGGTCCGTGGTGTCGAACGGGAAAAGCGTAAAGTTCAGCGCGTAGGGCCCTTTGAACGACGCCAGTGTGAACGAGCCGGAAGCCTGAGCGAAGTTCGAGCCCGTGCTGACGGCGTTCCCGTCGAGCTCGAGCACCATGGCCGGGTCGGCTCCGCCGGTAAGGTAAATGGCGTACGCGGCCGTGTTGCCGGCGCCAAAGTTGCCGTTGAGCGTGGCGCCGACGCGTCCCGTGCCTGCCGGATCTACCGTGTACGTGCCTGTAAGCGCTCCGCTCGACGAAGTGCCGCCGGAGTTGAGGTCCGAGAAGCCGTTCTGCAGCTTGGAAACGCCGTCGGAAGTGAATGTGGTGGCGAAGGCGAGGGGCCCGACGACGCCGGTTCCAAAAGAGTCGAGGACGTAGGAGGAGTTGGCAGGCAGCGCCGCCGAGGCCGTGGTGATAGTGCCGCTCGCCTTCCCCTGGCCCACACTGACGCCGGAGGTTACGCCGAACGTAAAATCCACTTCCACGAACTTCACGTGGGTGACGTCGTTGATGTAGCTGGCCAGGATGACCGGGCCAGCGAGGTTCAACTGGAATCTGCCGTCCAGATCGCCGATGAAGTTGGGGCGCAGCGTGATCTGCGTGCGGCCAAATTGATCCGGCCCGCTGTAACCGCTGCCCGAAGTGTAACCCTGCTGGGTTGAGACGAACCCGCCGTCGTTCGCGTCGCAAACGCCGCTCGTGCTCGAGATCGTGCCCGGCGAGGAGACGACGAAGACACCGCCGAATCCCAGCGGAAAGCCGTTGACCAACTCTAAGCCGCCGGCCACGTATGTGTAGTTGCCGCTGAGCGACGAAGGCGAGAAGGAGGTCAGGGTCTGCCGGTCCATGGAGCCGCTAGCCGTGGCGGAGCTATCGAGCTCGGTGAGCAGCATGTGGTTGGCGGATACGAGGGCCACGCCGAACGTTTCCACGCCACCCACGCCGACGGTCGTGTCGTCGAGAACCAGGGTAATGATGCCGCGCCCATCGGGAGTGAAGGAGTACGTCCCCGAGAGGACGGTTTCCGGGGAACCCAGCGTGGCGCCGGCCAGGTCGGCGAAGTCCTGCTCGCCACCCGTAACGTTGCCATTGCCGTCCACGGAAAATACACCTGCGAGGCCGAAGTTGCTGACGGTGTCCGTGCCCGCCACGGTGTACGTGTAGGAGCATCCGGCGCAAAGGAACGCGGAGGTCTGCGTGGCGCTGACGAAGATGACCGCGGTAACGGTGCTGGCGGAGGCAAATGTGGAGGCGGCCGTGACGGTGACGGTGAGGCCGCCTGCCGGGACCGAGGGTGGCGCGGTGTAGGTGGTGGTGGCCCCGCTCGCCGTGTGTGCGGAGGAGAACAGGCCGCATCCGCTGCCGACGGTACAGGTGGACGTCCAGTCCACGCCGTCGTTTACGGCGTTCACCACCGTGCTGTTGACGGTCGCTGAAAGCGTCGTATTCCCGCTGAGCGTCAGCGTGGACGGCGGCGCGGGAGCGTTAAATGTGAGAGCAACGGCTCCGCCAGCGGCGACGGTCACATTGGCGGAAGCGACTTTTGTGGAATCGGATATGGAGGCGGCGGTGATCGTGACGGAGCCCCCGGTGGGAACCGTTGCGGGAGCCGTATAGGTGCTCGCCGCGCCGCTAGCCGTTTGCGTGGGGCTGAACGATCCGCAACTGCCTGCAGGCGCGCACGACCAGTTCACACCCTTACCCGACGAATCGTTGCTGACGATGGCAGTGACCATGAATCCGGCGCCGGCGTTTACCGTGCTTGGAGGAACGGCGCTGAACGATACGGCGATGGGCAGATTGGGGCTGGAGGAATTGGAGCTGCCGCAGGCAGAGAGCGCCAGAGAGGCGGCGATGACGCCGGCAATCAGGAGAAGCGAGCGGCGCGGGTTCATCACAGGCCTCCCGCGGGCTGCAAGCTGCGGTTTGCGCGCGCGCCCGGAGGAACGGGCCGCAGCGACAGGGGCATGCCGTTTTCATTGCGCACCGTGATGGTTTGATCGCCCACCAGGACGATGCGGGCCAGCAAGACGTCGCCGGCCTCGAAATGCGTGGTCACTCCGGTTACTTGAATCGCGGCGCCGGTGATCAGGCGCTTGGCAGCGGGGGAGCGGCCGAGATACGGGCCGAGGTGAACGTCCACGGTCCCCTGGGCGGTGGAAAGCAATACGTGGAAGCCCCGGGGCAGACCAGCAGCGGGCTGGCTGACGACTTGGGAGATCGTGCCGCGAAGGACGACCTCGCGAGAGACGTCGTAAACGCGAGGGACGGCTGCGGTGGCTGTTTCCGCCTGGCTCTGGGCGAGGGCGGGTGGAGCGGAAAGAGCTGCGGCGAACGCGAGTAATGGCGCGAGGAATAAGACGGAATGCGGGTGAAAACTGGTGCGAAGCCTACGCATGAATCCTCCAAGGTCAAAGAATTAATGATGCGTATGCCGGCGCTTCCCCGTCGCCTGCCACGAGAACCGCGGCCGGCGACACGCCTTGCCGGGCGTCACCCTTGCGGGTACACCCGGGGCCCACAGATATTTGAACACAAAAGCGGGAAAAGAGTTGTGTGGCTCGCCGGGGAAATCGCTGGGTGGGCGATTTTGGGGTTCCAGGCCGGCGGCAAGCCTCTGGGTGGCTGCCAGCGGACCGGGGCGTTCCTGACCGTGTTGCCCCGGGCGCACAGGGCAGTTTAACGGGGCTATCTGGAGGAGGAAGAAGGAATTAGCCGCGGATTAACGCGGATGACGCGGATTTTCGGAGGGAGAGGGGAAGGATGAGCCACCGGCTTAGAGGCCCAGGTAGGCGGTGCGGATTTGACCGGGGCGTTCCTGACCGTGTTGCCCCGGGCGCACAGGGCAGTTTAACGGTGCCATCTAGAGGAGGAAGAAGGAATTAGCCGCGGATTAACGCGGATGGCGCCGATTTTCGGAGGGAGAGGGGAAAGATGAGCCACCGGCTTAGAGGCCCAGGTAGGCGGTGCGGATTTGCTGGTTGGTTAGGAGATCTTTCGAGGAGCCCGTTAGGACGACCCTGCCGTTTTCTACTACGTAGCCGGAGCCGGAGAGGCTCAGGCCGTCTACTACGTTTTGCTCGACGATCAGGACGGTGACGCCGCTTTGGGCTACTTGGCGGATTCTTTCAAAGACTTCTTCGACCACGACGGGCGCCAGGCCTAGCGAAGGTTCGTCTAGGAGCAGCAGAGAGGGTTGGGCCATCAGGCCGCGTGCGATGGCTACCATTTGTTGCTCGCCGCCGGAAAGGGTGCCGGCGATTTGTTTGCGGCGCTCCTTCAATTTTGGGAAGAGATCGAACTGCTCGGCCATGAGTTGATTGACGCGCGGGCGGGAACGGCTTACGTAGGCGCCCAGCGCCAGATTCTCCTCGACGCTCATGTGCGGAAAGAGCTGGCGGCCCTCCGGAACGTGGCTGATGCCGCGCTCGACCATTTCGTAGGGTTTTACGTAGGAGATGTCTTCGCCGCGGAAGCGGATTTTGCCGGCGCGCGGGCGCAGGAGGCCGGAAATTACGCGCAGCGTTGTGCTCTTGCCTGCGCCGTTGGCGCCGATCAGGGAGACTACCGCGCCTCGTTCGACGGTGAGGCTGATGCCGAACAGGGCCTGGAAGTCGCCGTAGGCGGCTTCGACCGATTCGAGGACCAGCAAGGGTTCGGGCAAGGGTTCGGGCAAAGGCTCGTGGAGGGGCGCGGTCACAGCCCCAGCTCCTTATATTTCGAGCCCAGGTAGGCCTCGATCACACGCGGCTGGCGGACCACTTCGCGCGGAGCGCCCTCCGCGATGAGGGTGCCGTGATCGAGAACGACCACGCGATGAGCGATGCTCATCACCACCTGCATCACGTGCTCGACGCCGCCCACGGCGGAAATACCCCACTCCGGCAGCTTCTTCAGCGTTTCGGCCAGGCTCAGGGCCTCGGACGTGGAAAGACCGGCCATCACTTCGTCGAGGAGAATCAGGCGCGGCTTGGTGGCCAGCGCGCGGGCAATCTCCAGGCGTTTGAGCATGGGCAGCGGCAGGCCGCTCGCGGGAAGATCGGCGGCCTTTTCCATTTGCAGGTAGCGCAGGACGCCGCGGGCTTCCGCGGCGGCTTTTGCGCTGCTCGCGGTATGGAGGAAAGCGCCCAGCATCACGTTTTCGAGCACGGTGAGGTTGCGCAGCGGCTTGACGATCTGGAAGGTGCGGCCGATGCCCAGCTCGGCGGCGCGGTTGGGTGCGATGCGGGAGATGTCGCGCCCTTCAAAGCGGATCGCGCCGGAATCGGGATGGAAGACGCCGCTGATGAGGTTGAAGAGAGTGGTTTTTCCGGCGCCATTGGGGCCGACGATGAAGGCGATTTCGCCCTGGTTGATGGAGAAGGAGACGCCGGCAGTGGCGATCAGGCCGCCGAAGCGCTTCGTCACGCGATCGAGTTCGAGAAGAGGCATCTTAGCCGTTCAGCCCTTTCGCGAGTTTGCGGCGGCGCAGGAGGGTTGCGACGCTGCCTACGATTCCCTCCGGCAGAAAGAGAACCACGAGAATCAGAAGGAGGCCGTAGATGAGCAGATGCGCCTCCTGGAAGACGCTCTTGAATACTTCCGTGGCTGATTCCAGAATCACCGCGCCTACCAGGGGCCCTATCACAGTGCCCGCTCCGCCCAGCATGGCCACGATGGCGATTTCGTTGGAGATATCAATGGAGAGAACCTGGTCGGGCACGATGAACAGGAAAAGGCTGCCGTAGAGGGCCCCGGCGAGCGCGGTGAACGCGGCGCTGAGCAGGAGGGCGTGGAGCTTGGTGCGCGTGGCATTCACGCCGGCGGAGAGGGCGGTGTCCTGGTCTTCGCGGATGGCCATCAGGTAATAGCCAAAGCGCGAGCGGGAGATCACGACGGTGGCGGCAAACGCACAGGCGGCCAGAACCACGGCGCACAGATAGAACGAGCGGTTGACGTGGGAATGGAAGAGGGCGGGAACCGGCGCGCCCACGTCGCCTCCGGTGACGCTGGGCAGGTTTTTTGCCGCGGCGTGCAGAACTTCCGCGAACGCGATGGTGGCGAGGCAGAAATACGGCCCGCGCAGGCGGAAGGAGACGCCGCCGATCAGCAGCGCAAACACCATGGCGAGCGCCACGAGCAGGGGGAAGGCCGCCCACACGGGAAGTCCGGCGCGCGTAAAGAGCGCCAGGCCGTACGCGCCCGCGCCGAAATACGCGGCATGGCCCAGAGAAAGCTGCCCGGCATAGCCGCCCACGAGATTCCACGCCAGCCCGAGCGCGGCGAACAAATAGATACGGAAGAGCACCTGCAACTGGTAGTCGCTGCGGACGACGAGCGGCACGAGAAGAGAGAGGATGAATCCGGCCGCGGCGATGAGCAGGGAAGTCCGCTTCATGCGCGCTGGCTCCCGAAGATTCCACTGGGACGCAGGGAGAGGACGAGCAGGAAGATGACGAAGTCCACGGCGAGGGCCCACTCGTTGCCCCAATAGAGGCTGGTGAGATTTTCGATCACGCCGAGCGCGAGTCCGGCCAGCGCCGCGCCGACGATGGATTCCATGCCGCCGAGCACGACGATGACGAAGGCTTTGAGCGTGAACTGGTCGCCCACGCCGGGATAGAGATAGAAGACGGGAAGCAGCAGGCTGCCGGCCACGGACGCGGCGGCCACGCCGATACCGAAGCAGACGCCCTGCACGCGGTGCAGGTGAATGCCCATGAGGGGAGCGGCTTCGCGATTCTGCGCAATGGCGCGGGCGGCGCGGCCCATCATGGTGCGCATGACGAGAAAGTAGAGCGCGGCTGCCAGGACGAGCGCGATTGCGAACGAAAGCGCCCACGGCGCGCTTACGGTGATGCGGCTGCCCAGATGGAAAATCACGCCCATCAGCGGGAAATTGATTTGATGGTAGTCCGCGCCGAAGAGGAGCTGGATACCGTCTGTGAGCCCGAGACCAATCCCGAGGGTGAGCAGGATCTGCATGAAGTCCGACTGGCCATGAATGGGGCGGAGCAGGCCCTGGTAGACGAGATAGCCGAATCCGAACATGGCTACGGCCACGAGCGGAAAGCTGAGGTAGGGAACCAGGTGGAGGTGAACGAACAGAAGGTAGGTGGCGTACATGCCGAGCATCATGAACGCGCCGTGCGCGAAGTTGACGATGCGCATCACGCCGAAGATGAGCGCCATGCCCATGCCGACGAGCGCGTAGAGGGCGCCGGTGAGGAGGCCGTTGACGACGGCTTCGAGGGCGGTGAAGAGGTCCATGGTTTAGCTCAGAAGTTTAGCTCAGAAGTTTAACTCAGAAGTTTAGCTCAGGGTCATCGCGGGAATCCGGGCGGCATTGTCTCTCTGAATGGAACTGCGGGGAAGCTGACTTCGCGCGCTGGTGTTAGGCCTCCGAGGAGCCTTGAGCGGCCCCCAAAAGGGGCAAATCCGGGTCCGAAGCGGGGTGAAAACGGGGGAAAAGAGACGGAAATGGGGCACTTCTGAGGCACTTTCAGGGCTGTTTTCTAGTTAACATAATACGGAAAGGCGTCTTCGGCGACGGTGGCGAGCGGGAGTTTTGACTGCGATTTCCGGGCGCTAGGGGCGCTTGTTCCACGGCGGCGCGGGGATGACCGGCTCGGCTTCGGCGGCATCCTTCGGCCAGACGACTCTGTATTGTCCCTTCAGGATCTGCGTGATCAGCACGGGATGCGCGTTCTGCCCGTGCTCGTCAAACTTGATGGGCCCGAAGGGGGTATCGGGCAGGTCCACGGTGCGGATGGCATCGCGAATGGCGGCGGGCTGTGCGTTGCCGGCCTTGTGAACGGCCGCGGCGGTGACGAGCAGGACCGCGTAGGCTTCCATGGCGTGATAGGCGGGGTGCGAGCCGGTAAGCTTGGTGAACGCCTCATCGAATTCCCTGGAGCCCTTCCACTTGGCCGTGGGCAACCACTGAGAAACGCTGATGGTGTATTCGGCGTAGGCGCCCGCGCCCTTGTCCGTGGGAAACTCCGCCGCTGAGAATCCCGTGCCCGCGGCCGTGTAATAGCGCGGATTCAGACCCACCTCCGCGGCCTGCCGCATGAGCGTGGTCGCATCGAGCAGATAGGACGCAAAATAAACCACCTCGGGATTTTTGGCCTTCGCGCGCTGAAGCAGCGTCTTGTAGTCCGGTGAGCTGGCCTGGTAAGCCTCCTCATCCTCGAGCTTCAGCCCGGCCTTTTCCGCGGCCTCGTGCATGGATTTGTCGTTGGCCTGGCCGAAATTCGTATTCTCATAAATGATGGCCAGCGTCTTTGGGTCACCGTTGTTCTTCAGGAAGTCCAGAGTGGCGCGCGCGTACGCCCCGGAGCCTTCGCACACGCGAAACACCCACGGCGAGCCGGTTTCCATCACGTTATCCGCTACTGCGGTGGGGATCAGCAGCGGCACCTGCTTCTGGGTGACCGCGGGAACGATGGCGCGCGTGTTCTCGCTGGTATAGGCACCCAGGATGATGGGCACGTGGTCCTGGTCCACCAGTTTGGAGACGCCCTGGACGGCCTGGTCGGGCCTGCTCTGGTCGTCGTAGTAGACCAATTCGATTTGTTTGCCGAGCAGGCCGCCCCTGGCGTTCAGCTCTTCGACGGCGATGGTGTATCCGCCTTTGTGTGCCTGGCCGAAGGCCGCGGCAGGGCCGGTGAGAGAGGTGATCACGCCGATTTTGAAGGTGTTGGATTGTTCGCTGGCGTTTTTGCAACCTGCGAGTATCGCAGCCGCGGCCAGCGCGGGCAGGAGCAGCTTTGAAGCGCGACACCTCATGCGTAGGCCTCACTTGGCGGGGGCATTACTAGCATTTCGCGGGGCGAGGGGCAATCGAAAAACGCGGGGGATAGTGTGGCGCTGGCGGGAAACCGCGAGGACCGGCGGCAAACTGCTGGATTTAGCGCGGGCGTTTGGCCGCGCGGATTTTTTCGCTCCCGGGGCACGCAACACCCCGGAACTTGCCGCAGGGCTAATCGCCCTGCGCTACAGGAGGGAGAAAAGCCCACGGCCCCGCCGAGCGGGACCGTGGCTAGCTGTGCGTGGTGGCTAGATGCGTGGCGCGAGAGCCGCGCAGCAGGCCGCGGGCGGCCAGGAGTTCTGCGATCAGGAGGCCTGCGCCGGCTGCGCCGCGCACTGTGTTGTGGCCGAGGGCGATGAACTTCCAGCCGAGGACGGGACAGGGGCGCAGACGGCCTACGTGCACGGCCATGCCGGCGTGGGATTCGGCGTCGAGGCGGGGCTGGGGGCGGTCGGGGGAATCGTGAACGACGATGGGGCGGGCGGGTGCGCTGGGGAGGCGCAGCGTCTGCGGCTCGCCGGAGAATTGGCGGAAGGCGTGGAGCAGATCTTCGCGCGCGGGCTGCGCGGCCAGCTCGACCGAGATCGCTTCGGTGTGGCCATCCACGACGGGTACGCGCGTGGTTTGCGCGCTGATGGCCAGGGGATGCGGCGAGACAGCGCCGGCTTCGAGTGTGCCCAGGATTTTCTGCGTTTCTGTTTCGAGTTTTTGTTCCTCGCCATCGATGAAGGGAATCACGTTGGCTACGGCGTCGAGCGAGGCCACGCCGGGATAGCCGGCGCCGGAAAGGGCTTGCAGGGTGGTGACGACGGCGCGGCGCGGCGCGAAGGGACGCAGCGCGGCGAGAGCGATGGCCAGGAACACGGTGGAGCAGTTGGGGATGGTGATGAGAGAACCCTGCCAGTGTTTTTCCGTGCGCTGGCGATCGAGCAGGGCGAGATGGTCTGGATTCACTTCCGGGATGAGTAGGGGCACGAGCGGGTCCATGCGGTGGTTGCGCGCGTTGCTGACGACGCAGTGGCCGCCGGCGGCGAATTCGGCTTCGCATTCGCCGGCGACGGAGGAGTCGAGGGCGGAGAAAAGCAGCTCGGGGCCGCTTGCGGCGCGGAGCGGGTCGATGGGCAGGGAGGCGATGTCGTGTGGGAGCGGGGCGGGGAGCCGCCAGGGCAGGTCGCCGTAGCAGCGGCCTGCGGAGCGTTCGCTGGCGGCGAGCCAGGTGAGGCGGAACCAGGGGTGATCGGCGAGCAGGCGGACGAATTGCTGGCCGACGGCTCCGGTGGCGCCCAGGAGGCCGACTTCGATTCTTGGGCTGGGCGGGGAGAAAGGCCCACGGTCAGGAAGGCGCTGACCGTGGCTACCCGTGCGCGGATCAGCCGGCATGGGCGGACACCGTGGCGCGTTCGGAGGATTGGGCGCGGGCCTGCTCGAGATTTGCGAGACCCTCGAGGAGATCGGCTACCAGGTCTTTGGCGTTTTCGCAGCCGGGCGAGAGGCGGAGGAGCGCGTCGGAGAGGCCGAGCTCGGCGCGGGCTGCTGCGGGGATGGAAGCATGCGTCATGGTGGCGGGATGGCAGATGAGCGCTTTGACGCCGCCGAGGCTTTCGCCCAGCGCGAAGTAGCGGCGGGAGGCGGCGAAGGCGGCGACTTCCTGGATGGTGCCGTCGAGTTCGAAGGAGACCATGCCGCCGAAGCCGGTCATTTGGCGGCGGGCGATTTCGTGGCCGGGATGCGAGGCGAGGCCGGGGAAATAGACGCGGCGGACGAGCGGATGATTTTCGAG
>DATFZR010000102.1:0-11633 GCA_035314265.1 Candidatus Acidiferrales bacterium | reverse complement strand
TTTCCAGGTTGTAACGCACCAACTCGACGATATCTTTATCGTCTTCTACGATGAGCAGCCGCCTCACTTCTACGTGTCCTCCTGTGGGACGTTGCCGTGCTGAGCGATTCGTCCCTGCAGAAGAGTTTATAGCGGGCGGCTTTGAGGCGTGCGTGTTTTTTGCGGCTGGCATGCAGCTTTCTTCGTGGTGTCACACGGGAGTCATGGTTCGTTTACATTGGAACATGAATAGGGGTCAGAGACCACTCGCGGCCCGCGGTATGAGGCTTTTTTCGCGTTTTGCTCTGGGAATGGAAGCAGGTTCCTCGCCCGCCCGTGGCGGTGCTCGAAAAACGCCTGTGGCGGCTCCCTGGCGCTACGGGACGAATTTCTGGATGCGTTTGCCGGTGTCCACTTCGCCGGTGTAGACGTTGCCGGCGGAGTCAGAAGCAATCTGGTGAACCCAGTGGAATTGGCCGGCGTTGCGGCCGTTGTGGCCGATGGAGCCGAGAATCTTCCCGTCGGCGCGCTGGACGATCCAGATCATATTGTCTTCGCCGTCGGCGATGAACAGAAACTGCTGCGCCCTGTCCGCGGAGAAAGCCAGGTCCCACGCGGAGCCCTGGAAGAGCGTCTCCAGACGAATGGGGAATTCTTGAAGGTACTTCCCTGCCTCCGTAAACACCTGAATGCGGTTGTTCACGCGGTCGCACACGTACACCTGGCCGTCGGTGGCGATGTGCACGCAATGCACAGGATTGCGGAACTGCTGCGCGGGCGGGTTGGCTGCGGTGGGTGGCGCGTACGGGCCGGGGTCGGCGTCACTGGGTTTATTGCCGTAGGCGCCCCACATGCGCTTGAAAGCGCCAGTTTCGGAGTCGAAGACGATTACGCGGTGATTGCCGTAACCGTCTGCGATGTAAACCTCGTGGGCGGCTTCGTCCACGTCAATGCCAGCGGGGCGGCCGAGGATGTCGGTACGCGAGCTGTCCACCGGGTCGGTGGAGGGCTTGCCGATCTGCATCAGGAAGCGGCCGTCGTTCGTGAATTTGAGCACCATGCGATCGGCCGGCGTGTTGCCGCCGATCCACACGTTGCCGTTCTTATCTACGTGGATGCCGTGCTCCGTCTTCGGCCAGTCGTATCCGGCGCCGGGGCCGCCCCAGGCGTTGAGCAGCTTGCCGGAGGAGTCGAATTCGAGCACGGGCTTGGCGGCCAGGCAGCACATGGAGCGCTGCGGAGTCTGCGCGGCGCCCAGTTCATCGGGCGTGTCTGTGCCAGGGCGCTGCAGAACCCAGATGTGGTCGTGGGAGTCCACGGTGAGGCCGCCGATTTGGCCCATGATCCAGTTGTTGGGGAGCTCGAGCGGCCAGGAGGGGTCGACTTTCAGCTTGGGCGGCTGCTGGGCCGGCAGAACAGGAGAGAAACACAAGAGAGCGAAAAGCAGGAGACAGCAGGATTTCAACGCAGAGGACGCAGAGTATCCGCAGGGGGCGCGGAGAACGGCGACGGGAGAGAAAGACAGCGATCTGCTCACCAGTGGCATATTTGTGTTCATGTTTTCTCCTGGAGCTGAAACTCCGTCCCCTCCTCGAGATACCTCATGGATTCAATCTGGACGTTGCTGCGCCCAGGATATGGCCGGTGGCGTCGCTTTCCAGAAAGACGACCACGCGAAGATTCTCACGAGCGGCGCATTGGCAGAGGCATTCTAGCGCGGGAAGCGTGGGGGGCGCACCCATGGGTGTGCCGGCGTTGAAGTGCACAAACTGCCGCAGGGCAACTGCGCCCTGCGCTACAGGTGCGCTCAGTGGAGTGGCGTCAGCGCGGGCGCCGGATACTCGGGCAGCTTTTCGCGGGCCAGGTCGGCGCGCTTTACCACCAGCTCGTCGAAGAGGATCGAGGGGCTGATGATGGTGCGCAGCGTCGGCCCCAGACGGTTGCTCACCAGGTAGTCGCTGCCGGCGGCGATCACGTCGGAGCGCAGGCTGCGCGTATCGAGTTCCTGGAAATCGGCGCCGCGCACGAGTTCGCGGTGGCCGTCCTTGGACCAGACGCGATAGAGCAGGCGCGGAGAGAGTCGAGGCCCCAGGGTCTCCACAAAGTAGCAATACGGGCGGTCCTGCTGGCGGCAGAGCTCCAAAAGCTTCTGGGCCATCTCATCCTTCGAGAGAGGCTTGGCGGCTTTGAGCGTGAGCACGCCAATCGCGGGCTCCGTTTGGCCGCCCTGGACGAGGCGGCCGTGCCCGTTCGATTGCGGGAATCCGCGGATGGGCCGGCGGCCGATCAGGAAATTCTGGAGGATGCCGTCCTGGACAACGGGAACGGGCACGGCGCGCACACCTTCGTCGTCCACGCCATAGCTGCCGATCAGGGATTGCCCCGCAAACTTTTCCTGCGTGGGATCGTCAACGAGAGAAAGAAAATCGGGCAGGACGCGGCTCTTGTAGCTGGCGGCGAAGGCGCCCACGGTGCGCGCGGAAACGGTGGGCATGGGCCGGCGCCCGGTGATGCTGGAAGCCAGCAGGGATTCCACCACGTCGTTCGAAGCGTCCGGGGCGAACAGCACGGGGCCGCGGTATTCCTCTTCCACGATGGGGGCCTTGCGCATGTCTGTGATGGTCTGCAGCATTTCTCGCGTGTCGGCCAGATACTTTTCGCGCGTGGGCAGGTCCTTCGAGTCTGCGTAGGCCTCGCCGGGGGAGCGGTCTATGCGCATTCCATCCGGGGCCTGCGTGCTGGCGCTTTCAGAAACGGAATAGCACGAGCGGCCGCCGCGGAGGATGGTGCCTTCCGTATTGATGTAGTAGATGTTGGTGGCGAAAAAGTGCGCGCCCGAGCTGACGATCTGCACGTCGGGAAAATCGCGGTAGAGCGCCGAAGAGGCTTCCACCATCCCGCGCCATCTGGCGGGATCGAATTCGAGCCTGGCCAGAGGGCCGAGCGACTGGACGGGCGGCTCATGCGCGAAGTCGTCCACGGTCTGCTCGATCGAGAAGCGCTTGTAAAGGCCCAGTTTGGCGGTCAGGGCCTCGTTGGCGGATTTGTAGGCGCTGTCGGTGGCGAGCCACAAAGCGTGGCGAAGGGCCAGCAGGTCGTCGTCGAGAGGCATGGTGACGGCCTCGCCGGTGCCGGGATCGTAGAAGCTGTCCAGGCGGTAGCTGCCCACGCGGACCACCACGCGCGCGAAGCGGAAGCGCCCGCGGCGCTCGATTTCCGTGGACCCAAACTCGGCCTGAACCTGGTAATCGTCGCTGTCCACGAGGCGGTATTCGATGTAGAAGGGCGCGGGAACGTTCTCCATTTTGAGCTGCGCTTTGGAGCGCTCCAGCTCCTCTTGCATGGCGAGGAGAACGGGATCGGATTTCGCGGCATCGGCGGCGGCGGCTGTATCGGCGGGCGCACCGCCACTTGGTTTGAGCGGGTGCGGCCCGTCAGAGGCCCGGACCGCAAGCCCAATCGTCAGCGGAACGCAGAGCGAGGCGAACAGGAGCGCGCGGAAGCGGTTCATCGTGACGCTCCATGCGGCTGCGCCACCAGCGCCGTGGGCGGCGCCAGCACGTTATCGTGCAGGCCGGGCGGGGGCAGCAGCGGCGGACGCTCGTGGGAGTGCTCGCGCTTTTGCACTTCGATTTCAGAGAACAGCATGGCGGGCGCCGAGGCCGAGACGGGCACGCTGCCGGATTCGGCTCCGCAGATGCCGTTGAACACGTGCATCGTGTCGCCGGTGGTGACGATGCGATTGAGCGCGGCGAGCGGCGTTCCGACGATGTCCACGCCGCGGACGAGTTCATCCGGGCGGCCGTCGGTGTAGACGCGCCATACGATCACCGGCAGCACCTGGAACTTCTGCGGCATTCCGCGCTGCGTGAGGGTAAAGCCGCCCTGAACGTCTTCGAAATACAGTCCGTAGGGCTTGTCCTGCTTTTTCGCTTCGTCAATCAGGCGCTGGCGCAGGTCCGACTCCTTGACGGAGTTCGTGGAAGTGACAATCAGATTGCCCTGGCGGCCGGTGGGCATCAGCCCGGGCTGCGCGCGGCCGTGGCCGTTCGAACGGCTGAAGCCTTTGATGGGCACGCGCGACATCAGGAAGTTGCGGAGGACGCCGGCCTGGATCAGGTCCACGTGCTCGGCGGGCTGGCCCTCGTCGTCGTAGGCATAAGTGCCGCTGAGTTTTACACCGGCCATGACGGGCACGGTCGGGTCGTCCACAACGCTGAGGAACGTGGGGATCACCTGCTGCCCGACTTTCTTGGTGAACGTCTGGCCCTCATCATCGTCGCGCTGGCGGTGGCCTTCCAGGCGGTGGCCCAGCACCTCGTGGAAAAAGACGGCAGAGGCGCGCCCGGAGAGCAGCGCGGGCCCGGCGAACGGCTCCGCAACCGGCGCGGCGCGCAGGGCTTTCAGGTCCGCGGCCATCTTCTCGATGGCGGTGTGGAGATCGGCGTCACCAGGCAAGTCTGCGGCCGTGGGCGCCTGGTACGTCTCCACGCGGATCAGCTCCATGCCATCATCGGCGCGCGTGCTGGCTTCAATCACCATGCGCGCCAGGCGGCTCGGCTCCGCGAGGCGGCTGCCTTCCGTGGACGCAAAACGAAAGCCGGAGGTCTGCACCTGCAACACGACTTCCGACTCGTAGACTTCCGGGTGCTCGCGGAACCATCCAGACTCGCGGCCCAGGCGCGCCTGCCACTCCGCCATGTTCAGGCCGGGCGTGGGCGTGCGGGCGTCCACGTGCACCTGCGGCGGCTCGGCGGAGAAGTCTGCGGATTTGTCTTCCTCCTCGGAGCGCACGGCGGTATCGGTTTTTACTTTCAGGAAGGCGGGCGCGGCGGAGCGGTAGCCGCGATTGGTGATCCACCAGAAGCTGCGCGCCAGGGCGTCGCGGTCGTCTTCGAGCGGCAGCGTGCTCGCCGTCATGGCCGAGCGGCGATTCTGGCCGTGCGTGTTGTCCAATTCCGGGGTGCCGACGCGTACGATCACGCCGGTGCGGCGCTGGCGGTTGGAAAACGACGTGAGCAGGCTGCCGTAGGAGGCCGCGATGGTCACGGAATCGCCGTCATAGGCAGAGTAGCTGAGGAAGTAGGCCGGCGGGTCCGCCTTCGAGAGCGTGACGGAGGCGCGCTTCAGTTCCGCCTGCATCGAATCGAGCAGTTGGTCGGTGGCGTCCACCGCTTTGCCCGGCGGCGGCGAGGCCCCGGGGGCGGCAGAAAGGGCCGCCGCAAGAAAAGTGCCAAGAAGTGCCAACCGCGTCGCTTTTGTCATGTGCATGGAGACTCGTTTCGTCCTAATGCCAAAACGTCGAGTATGCGGGAAAGGCGGACGCGGAGCAACTGAGGCCGCCTGGTAGCAAAATGGAGTTACCCCTGGCCAAGAATATGGTTTGAGAACAACAATAGTCGAGGAACGAGGGGGCGAAGATGCCGACAGCGGTGCGCTCCTGATTCCTCATGGGCGCACCTACAGGTGGGAGCGCTGATTGAGCAAGAAACCACGGTCCGGAAAATACCGACCGCGGCTACTCCCCGAGGGCGCCCGGAGTCAGGGCTGAAGCTGCACTAGATCGTTGCTGGACGTGGGCACGCTGCCGTCCTCCCAGCGCGCGGGTTTGGAGCCGACGGAGCGCAGCCGGTTCACTAGCGAGCCGATGGCGATGGAGCCGTCCACCAGGTGCCCGATCGTCACCGGGCCGGCGACGGAAACCGTACGCATGCCGTGCAGCGCGCCGCTGATGGCGCAGCCGCACTGGCTGCAATCGGGCTTGCCGCCAAAGACGCAGGGCTCGACCTGCGTTTTGAAATCCGCGGAATAATTCACAGACATTTTCGCGAACAGGCAGTCGCTGGGATCCTTCGGCGGATCGAGAAAACCGCGGGCGATAATGTCGTTGAACAGGAACTTCGGGTAGCGCGCGCGCAGCACAGACAGGCGGCTGAGGATCGCGCGGCGGTCTTCAGGGCTCAGGATTTCCGCGGCGGATTCCTCCTGCTGCGGCGTGTAGAGGCTCACCCAGATGCGGCTCACTTCCGGCCGCGCGGCCCAGTGCGCCACATATTCCTCGGCGTAGCTCTCGCGCTCAAGCGCGGCGCGGGTGATCGTCCAATGAATATTGACGCGGCAACCCTCGATGTTTTTCAGGATGCGTGTATATGTGGCCGGAGTGCGTCGCGGGTCGTGGTCCTCAGGGTTGCCGTCCACGGAAACCGCCACAGTAAGCCGCGGGATCTCCATCCACTCGCGCGGGATGGGGATTACGGCGCTCGTCACCACCATGGTGAAAACGCCCATTTCGCCGAGCGCGGGCAGAATCCGGCTGAGCTCGCGGTGCCGGACGAGCGGTTCGCCCCCGACGAGGGACACGTGCAGCGGCCGGTGCTTGCGCACCAGCGCGAGCACGCCTTCCACCAGATCGTCGCCGCGCAGATCGTTCAACTGGCGCAGCGTGACGCCGCCGCCCAGATGGTCCTCACCATAGGCGTAGCAGCCCGGACAATGCAGCGGGCATTCGCGCGTGATTTCAATGGAGAGCAGCGGTGCGCTGCCGCGAAGGATGGTGCCCCAGGAGCGGAATAGATGAGAGGTGGAAAGCGCCGGCGTCTGAACTGTGGACATAGCCTCCTCGTCTCCACAGCCGCAAGGAACAGGGATTACCCTGTGCCGCAAGGCCGGGCGCGGTCCTGCGGTTCAATACTTGGATTCAGCCAGGGGAAGGACGGTTGCACGGACCTGTGACTCTTCGCGGCGTGTCACCAGTCAGGGTCCCCTCAGCGCCCCTAATTTGGCCAGTTCGCGCGCAAACAAAGGATTCTCGGGAAATTCGTTGGTCAGGTGGATCAGCAGGGCCTGGGCGCGCTGCGGCTGCTTTTCGCGAAGGCTGGTAAGAGCGAGCAGCATCTCCGCATAGGGCTGCAGGTAGCGGCCGGACGCGACGGCCTGCTCAAGCTGGTGCATGCCCACGGCTTTATCGCCATGCACGCCGCCCATACGGAGGATGAATCGTTTGTAGGCGGGGAGGCTGGCGAGGATGTAATTGGAGACGCCGAGCGCCACATAGGCATCGCCGGCAGACGAGTCCACGGCCAGCAGCCGCTGCGCGAATCCTTCAGAGGCGCTCAGCAGGTGGAGAGTGGCAATCTGCTTCTTCTCAATCAGGCTCGAGTAATCAGCCAGCATCCCGTTGGTCATGGTGAGCGCCATCAGGCCGGCAGTATCCCGTGCGTCTCGATCCACGCGCGCCTGCCCTGCCTTTTGCGCCCGGTCCACCGCGGCGTGGAAGGAATCGCCCAGCGCCTGGTTCGGCTGGCCCGTGATGCCGCCGAGCAGTCGCTTATCGTCCAGAAAAAACTCGGAGGTCAGCACGCCCTGCCCGTTGAATTCTTCGAAGAGATAACTGGCCGCCTCTGCGGAAAAACCGAGCGGGTCGTCCGGCTGCTGCTTTTGCCACGCCGCGAATTGTGCGCGAGCCTCGGCGAATTTGAGCTGGTAGAGCAGGTGAAAACCCTTTTCCACGGGAGTGGCTGGATTGGCGATCCAGGCGGTTTGCACCGCCGGAGCAGCGGCCGGAGCTGCCTGAGAAACGGACGCTGCCGCCGCAGGAGCTGCCGGCAGCATGCCCGCAATCAAGATTGCGGGCATGAGCGATGCAACCACCGGGTTGGTCCGGGCCCTCATGCGCGGGGTCATGCGGACGCCCCTCGAAACGCGAGCACCGCGTTGAGTCCGCCGAACGCGAAGGAATTCGACAACGCATGCTCCACACGCAGCGGGCGCGAAGCGTTGGGAATAACATCGAGATCGCATTCGGGATCGGGCTCCGTGTAGTTCGCCGTGGGAGGCAGCACGCCTTCGCGCAGCGCCAGCACCGTCGCGACAGCTTCCAGCGCGCCCGCAGCGCCCAGCGTGTGGCCGTGGAGAGATTTCGTGGAGCTGACGGCCAGGCGCTGCGCGTGCGCGCCGAAAACCTGGTGGATGGCGCGCGTCTCGGTGGAATCGTTGCCCAGGGTGCCGGTGCCGTGCGCGTTGATGTAGCCGATCGCTTCGGGCGCGAGTTGCGCATCGCGCAGGGCGGCGGCCAGCGCGAGCGCGGCGCCCTCGGCAGAGGGCTGCGTGATGTGGTGCGCGTCTGACGACATGCCAAAACCGATGATCTCGCCGTGGATGCGCGCCCCGCGGGCGCGCGCCGCGGCCAGCGGCTCGAGCACCAGCACGGCCGCACCTTCGCCCAGAATCATCCCCGTACGATTGCGCGAAAAGGGGCGGCAGGTATCCGTAGAGATCACGCGCATCGCTTCCCAGGCTTTCAGCAGGCCGTAGCTGAAGGGCGCCTCGCTGCCGCCGGCGAGCGCCAGTTCCACGGCGCCGGAGCGCACCATCTGGAAGGCCAGGCCGATCGCGTGCGACGACGAGGAGCACGCGGTAGAAAGGGTGAATGCCGGGCCGCGCAGGCCGAATTCCATCGAGAGCATGCTCGCGCCCGCGTTGGCCATCGTGCGCGGAATCGTCAGGGGATGCACGCGGTTGCGTCCCTGGCGGTAGAGGATTTCGAATTCGGCGTCTTCAGCGGTCTGTCCGCCCAGGCAGCATCCGGTGATCACGGCCGTCGCATCGCGCAGCGCGGGCGTGAATTCGATTCCCGAATCGCGCACGGCCTGGCGAGCGGCCACGAGAGCGAACTGGGCGAAACGGTCGAGGAGATCCAGGCGGCCCGGCTCAAAATGTTCTGCAGGCACGAAGCCGGGAACCTCCGCGGCGTTCGAGAAGCGGAGCAGTGCGGGGTCCACGGCTTGCAGACGGCGAATGCCGGGCGACCCGGCCACCATCTGGCTCCAGCATGGGGCCACCTCCAGACCGAGGGCGCAGATCATGCCCAGTCCGGTAACGGCCACGCGGCGCGGGATGGATTCGGAAGGCAATGAGGGAGTCAGTCGGAGGTCGCTTCCGCGGCAGGGCCGGGCGCGGCCAGCCTTCGCTCAATGGCTTCCACAATCTGGCGGACGGTGCGCAGGGAGCGCACCACGTCGTCGGGAAGAACGAGGTGGAAGTACTCCTCGAGCTCGAAGAGCAGCGTGATGGTGTCCAGCGAGTCCACGCGCAGGTCTGCGAGCGCGCTGTCCAGCGAAATGCTCTCACGTGGCACATGCTTCACCGCGGCCAGCGCCGCGAGAACCTTGTCGGCCACTCGATCCGGCATCCGGAGGCTCCTATCTCGTCCTACCCGCGAACGGAGGCAGCGGCTACTCGCGGCCCCTACAGTGTATTCCCAATTGGACGCCGGAAACGAGCGCGAGGTTGATTCGCCGGACTCACGTAGCGCCGGCTTCTACTGTCCAGACGAAGGGAGGAGCCGGCCCCTTTCCCGTGGGGGGACAGGGACGCCCACGCTTCCGCAGAGATAAGATTGGGCTGGACGCAAAAGACGGGCCAGCCCACTCTTATTGCCGTCCGGCGCATCAGAAGAGAACCGGCTCTAAGCCGGCGGTATCATAGTCACTCGAATCCCGGAGACGGCTTGAAGAGCGATTCCTCAGTTCACGGCGCGACGGCACAAAACGGGCACGCCACGATTGCCGCCACGGCCACGGCGCTGCCCCAATACGAGCTCACGCGCGAAAGCGTGATGTATTACCTGGACCGCGTTTTCCCCCTGCAAGGCGTGCGGCTCGAGGCCATGCAGGCCATCGTGGAGAATTCGCAGATCGAACGGCGATTCTGCATCCATCCCGTGGAAGCGATCGTGGAGCAGCGGCCACTGGAAGAACTGAGCCGCGACTACATCGAGCACTCGGTTTTGCTGGGCCAGAAAGTGGCGGAGGATTGCCTGAAGCGCGCGGGATGCAGCGCGCGCGACGTGGACCTCCTCGTCACGGTGTCCTGCACTGGCTTCATGATTCCGTCGCTCGACGCGCACCTGATCAACCGCATGGGCTTCCGCTGCGACGTGCGCCGCCTGCCGGTGACGGAACTCGGCTGCGCCGCGGGCGCCGCGGGATTGACGCGCGCGTGGGAATTCCTGCGCGCGTTTCCCGGGGCCAACGCCCTGGTGATCTCCGTGGAATTGCCCAGCCTCACCTTCCAGCGGAAAGACGTTTCGCAGGCGAACCTGATCTCCAGCATCCTGTTCGGCGATGGAGCGGCTGCCGCGCTGGTGAGCGGCAACGGCGCCAAAGGCCCGCGCCTCTTGGACACGCGCAGCTATACCTTTCCCGATTCGCTCGCGGCCATGGGTTTCGATTTGAAGAATTCGGGATTTCACATCGTGCTGTCGCGCGACGTGCCGGACCTGATTCGCGGCAAGATCAAAGAACTCGTCACTTCATTTCTGGGGAAGCACGGGCTGCGGCAGGAAGAGATCGCGGCGTTTGTGCTGCATCCGGGCGGGCAAAAGCTGCTGCATTACATTGAAGAGGAGCTGGGATTGCCGCGGGAGCGGACGCAGCCTTCGTGGGACGTGCTGCGCGCCTACGGCAACCTCTCCAGCGCGTCCGTGCTGTTTGTGCTGCACGAATGGCTGACGAAGGGAAAACTGGCGCCAGGGGATTACGGCCTGCTCGCCGCGTTTGGTCCCGGATTCACTGCGGAAATGCTATTGGCCCAATGGACCTGAGCCGCGCCGCGTTTGTGGGTCTCGTAGCCGGGGTGGCGGCGCTGCGGTTCGTCGAGCTGCGAATCTCCAGGAAAAACCAGCAGAAACTAGCCGCGCAAGGAGCGCAGAAGGCTGCGGACCCGCGCTTTCCTGCCATGGTCGTGCTGCATACCTGCGTGCTGGCGGGCGCGGTGGCAGAGGTGCTGCTGCTCGCGCGGCCCTTTTATCTGCCGCTGGGTGTATGCATGATGTCGCTGTTCCTGTGCGCCAACGGATTGCGCTGGTGGGTGATTCGCACGCTGGGCACGCACTGGAACGTGCAGGTAATGGATTCCGCGCGGCTGGGCGTGGTGACCACGGGTCCGTATCGCTGGGTGCGGCACCCGAACTATACGGCCGTGTTCGTGGAGATGCTGGCGCTGCCGCTGATTCACACCGCGTGGATCACCGCGCTCGCGGGCAGCGCCGCACACGCGTGGGTGTTGCGCGGCCGCGTGGCCGCGGAGGAACGTGTGCTGCTGGCCGACCCGGGCTACCGCGCGGCAATGGCCGATAAACCGCGGTTCCTGCCCGGACTGTTCTAGCCGTTTAGTCGCGCGCCAGGGCTGCGGGGGTGAGTTCCGCGCAATTGCGATAGCCGGAGAGGGCCAGCGTCAGGTCGAAATCGTTGACGAAGTTCTGCACCACTTCCACAACGCCCTGTTCGCCCGCGACCGCCAGGCCGTAAACATACAGCCGCCCGAGCAGCACGGCCCGCGCCCCCAGCGCCAGCGCCTTGAACGCGTCCGACCCGTTTCGAATCCCGCTATCGAAGAGCACCGGAATCTTCCCCTTCACCGCCTCCACCACGCGCGGCAGCGCATCGAGCGCGCCGATGGCGCCGTCCACCTGCCGGCCGCCGTGATTGGAGACGATGATGCCGTCCACGCCCGAATCTACGGCCTTCGCGGCGTCTTCGGGGTGCAGGATGCCCTTCAACACGATGGGCAGCTTCGTGTGGCTGCGGAGAAACGGCAGGTCGCTCCAATTCAACATCGGGTTGGAGAAGACCTCTCCCCAATGGCGGACCGCG
>DATFZR010000101.1:0-5602 GCA_035314265.1 Candidatus Acidiferrales bacterium | reverse complement strand
CCCACCTGCAGAAAACGCTCGCGGAAAACCTGGCTGAAGTCGCGCCGGCGTATTCCTTCCAGGCAAAGCAGCAGGATGTGGCCGCCGTCCAGTATCGGAATGGGCAGCAGGTTCAGGATGGCCAGGTTCAGGCTGATGCCCGCGGTCAGGAAGGCCAGCGCATAAATCCCGCGCTTCGCAGCCTGGCCGGCATACCGCATGATTCCCACCGGCCCCTCGACTTCCTTGATCGAGGCGCGCCCGCTCACGAGCTGCGCCACTGTGCCGAAGATCAGGCCGGTCAGCCCGAAGGTCTGCTCTCCCGCGCGGTCCACTGATTCCCACAGAGACAGCCGGTGGTATCGAAAATCCGTAGGCGCCGGCCCCACACCGATGCGCCAGGTCTTGCGGCCGTCCGGCAACGTGTCCTGCTGCGCTTGTACCGGGATCGTCAGCGTCTGCTGGCCACGCTGGACCGCAATGTTCAGCACCTTGCCGCCTGAGTTGCGGATCGTCTCGACAAACTGGTCCTGGCTCAACACCGGCGCGCCGTCCACGGAGAGGATGCGGTCGTCGTCCTTTATCCCGGCGCGGTCGGCAGGCAATCCGGGGGATACCAGATCCACCTGCACGGGATCTTCGGGATAACCAAGCAGAGAGGAAGCAAAAAAGCTGTCGCGCTTGGCCGGATCCGCCTGCGAGGTTACGGCCGCCCTCTGCCCTGCCCGCTCGTAGACCAGATCCACGTGGTCGTTGTGCTGCCCGGCGTCCAGGGCCTTGTCCACGTCTTCCCAGGTGGCCGTGGGAACGTGATTCACTTCCACCAGGCGGTCGCCCGCGCGCAGGCCGGCCCGGGCCGCGGGAGAATCCCCCAGCACGCCCGCGAGCACGGGCGGCTGGAACTTATAAGCAGACTGCGGGATTCCATAACCGTAGAAAATCAGAAAGAAAATCACCAGCGCGGAAATCACATTCATCGAGGGCCCGGCCACGATGATCAACGCGCGCTGCCAGCGGGGCTTGGAGAGAAATTCATCGGGAGAGCCGGTGCGCTCTTCCTCGGGCGTGTCGCCGGCCATCTTCACGTAGCCGCCCAGGGGCAGCGCGCTGATGCGGTAGTCGGTGGGACCCCGGCGCCATCCGGTGAGCCGCGGGCCGAAGCCGATGGAAAACACCTCCACGCGCACGCCGCACAGGCGCGCGACGATAAAGTGGCCCCATTCGTGCACCAGCACCATGATGCCCACCACCAGCACCATGGCTCCAATCTCACGCGCGTGGTCCCCGTAAGACGGCGCAAGGGCCGCCGCAGACGGGAACGCTCCGATCAGCAGTGTGGCGAAGTCCATCGTTCAGTTCTTCCTCCGGCGCGAGCCTTCCGCGGCCACAAAACCTTCCGCCAGCCGGCGGGCCTCGCGGTCCGCCGCCAGCACCTCATCAATCGAACCCAGAGCCCTCGTGGGCGTCTTCTCCAGCACGCATTCCACCACCCGCGCGATGCCCGGAAACGGAATCCGCCGGGCCAGAAATGCAGCCACCGCAACCTCGTCCGCCGCGTTCAGCGCGCAGGGCGCCGCCCCTCCGCGCCGGATGGCCTCGCGCGCCAGCTCCAGGCAGGCAAACTTCTTCGGCGGAGGGCTGGCAAACTCCAATCGTTCGATGCGCGACCAGTCCAGAGAGACACTCGGGGAAGGCACGCGGTCCGGGTACGTCAAAGCGTACTGAATAGGAAGACGCATGTCGGGCGGCCCAAGTTGCGCGATCACGGAGCCATCCACGTACTCGACCATCGAGTGCACGATGGACTGGGGATGAATCACCACGTCAATGCGGTCGAGCGGCATGCCGAAAAGCCAGTACGCTTCAATCACCTCGAAGCCCTTATTCATCAGCGTGGCGGAGTCTATGGTGATGCGATCCCCCATGCGCCAGTTGGGGTGTGCCAGCGCCTGTTTGGGCGTCACGCGAGCCAGCTTTGAGGCCGGCGTGGTGCGGAAGGGGCCGCCCGAAGCGGTAAGCACCAGGCGGCGGACTTCTTTCGCCGCGCCGGCGCGCAGGCACTGGTGGATGGCGTTGTGCTCGCTATCCACGGGCAGAAGGTCCACGCCGGCCTTCCGGGCGGCGGCCATCACCACCTCGCCGGCCGCCACGAGCACTTCTTTATTGGCCAGCGCCACAGCCTTGCCCTTGCAGATCGCCGCGTAGGTAGCCGGCAGGCCCACCACACCCACGGCGGCGGAAACCACAATGTCAGCGTCCGCATGCGTGGCCACGGCGTCCAGGCCCGCGCCCCCGATCAGGATTTCCGGCCGCGTCCCGTTCAGCGAGCCCAACCGCGCCTTCAGTTCCTTGGCGCGAGCATCATCCGCCACGGAAACAATCTGCGGCCGGACGGCGCGCACCTGCTCGGCAAGCTTTTCAATGCTGGAGCCTGCGGCCATGGCCACTATCCGGAAAAGATCCGGATGGCGGCTGACCACGTCCAGGCACTGGCGGCCTATGGACCCGGTGGAACCGAGGATGGCGATTTGCTTCATGTGGCGGTCGCGCGCACGAGCGCTGGCCTTGCCTGCCTGATACAACTCTTACGCGCCGACAGGAATGTCCACGCCACGGCTAACTGAACACCGTCAGGGTCATAACAAAATAGTACCAGACGACCGGGGCGGCAAAAATCAGGGAATCCACGCGGTCGAGCATTCCGCCATGGCCCGGCAGAAGGGTTCCGGAATCCTTGGCGCCGGCGCTGCGTTTGTAGGCCGACTCGGTAAGGTCGCCGAGCTGTCCTGCCACGTTTGCCAGGGCCGCCATGAGGACAAGATGAAGCGCCGGATGAAAAGTGGGCAATGAGATCCAGCGGGCCGCGGCGAACCCCACAAGAATCGAACCAAGCAGGTTGGCCGCTGCCCCTTCCCAAGTCTTCCCCGGACTTACTTCCGGCGCAAGTTTGTGGCGTCCGATGGCGCGCCCGGTGAAATACGCCATCGTGTCGCCTACCCACAGCAGCACCAGGAGGAACAGGAGCAGCCGCGGGCCGAGGGTCTGCGTGCCGTGCAGGCGCACGATGAAACTCAGCGGAAAGGCCACCAGCATCATTGCGGCGCAGTCCGTTCCCAAACGCTGCAGCGCTTCCTTGGAAGATGCGCGCCCCATAACGGCCAGCGCCGAAGTTCCGAGCAGAAATAGCGCCAGTGCCACTTCCGGGGGCACCGGTATGCGGTCCGGGGCGTAGAGGGCTCCCATTTCGCTGTGCGTCCAGATGCCCCGATTCATGGCCTCCAGGCATTGCAGGGCCACCAGAAAGAGCGCGCAGATGGTCGTCCAGCGAGGGTGGCCCGGCGCGCCCGCGGCGGCGCTCAAGCGGAAGAATTCATACAGGCAAAGCATCACCAGGGCGGCCACGCATCCGGCAATCGCCCAGGTGTCCGCCCAAAGGACTGCGGCCACCACAACAGGGATCAGCACGGCAGCCGTGAGGATGCGCGCGCCGGTCATGGGCAGGAGGGGGGATGCATTCGGGCGGCTTCAGCTCGCTGTCTGAGGCTCAACGTGCGTGAGGCCGCCGTAACGGCGCTCGCGCCCCTGAAAATCGAGCAGCGCATCGAGCAGCCGCGCGGTATTGAAATCAGGCCACAGCACTTCCGTCACGTGTATTTCCGCATAGGCGATCTGCCAGAGCAGAAAATTGCTGATGCGCTGTTCGCCGCTGGTGCGGATCAGCAGGTCCGGGTCCGGCAGACCGGCAGTATAGAGGTGGTCGGAAATCATTTTCTCCGTGACGTGCAGGCTCTGCAGCTCTCCGTTCGTGGCCTGGGCGCGCGTCTCGTCCAGCAGCGAGTTGAAGGCATCCACGATCTCCGCCCTGGCTCCGTAGTTGAGTGCGACGATCAGGCGCATTCCGGAGTTCCTGGATGTCGTCTCCATGGCCTGTTCCACGTCGTGCCGCACGCCCCCCGGAAGCTCTTTCACCCGGCCGATCATGCTCAGCCGGATATTGTTCTTGTGGATCTCCGGAAGCTCCTTGCGCAAGTATTCGCGCAAGAGGCGCATCAGGAAGTCCACCTCGAGCTTGGGGCGGCGCCAGTTCTCCACGGAGAAGGCGTAAAGAGTGAGCGCGCCGATGCCCATCCGGGCGCAGGTCTCAATCGTGCGCCGCGCCGCGGTCACTCCCGCTCGATGCCCGGCCACGCGCGGCAGGTGCCGCCGCTGGGCCCAGCGGCCGTTCCCATCCATGATCACAGCAATGTGACGGGGCAAGCGCTTTCGCTCCAACTTCGCGAGAAGCGCCTGTTCGCTTGGAGGCAGGGACGCCAGTAATTCGGGTGTTTTCACTGTAAGAAACCGCAGCGAAGGTCCAACGAAAAGTAGCACACGTGCTCGGGGGGCGCAATGATTCCAGCCGGGAAATACGAGCGAATTGCAATCACGGCCGGCGGGGCTTCGACGCAGACCTGGCAGGAGACGCAGCGCGGTAGGCGACGCCCAGCAGGTCGCGCAACTCCGCCTCGTTCACCTTGGAAAGCCGCACAAGCACCCACTCATATTCGCGGTAATGGTCCGTGATGAAATACTTCTCCGGATCGCCCGCCAGAAGCTCGTCGCGCCGATCGAAAGGCATTTTCACCACGAGCACATCGGGGTCTTCTTTCAAGCGGACCAGCAGGTTCCCTTTCACCTTCAACGCGGGCGTTCCGTAGGAGGTGCCGTCCTGTACGTTGGGAAACTGAAACGCCAGGCGCCGTACGGTCTCGTAGGTGATTCGGGGTGGTCGCTTCATGAGTTTCACTTCCAATTCACATTCCGGGTTTCACATCCGGAGTTTCACATCCCAACCGACCCGGGATCCCGGATGGCCTGGACCAGCAGGATCACGGTGAGCGCAATCATGATGCCGCTCGAAACCCACGCCACGGCATTGAACACCGGCCCGTTCACCTTGTCGCTCATCAGATCCTTCCGGTTCGAGAGCAGAATCATGAAAATCAGCACGATGGGGAGCCACACGCCGTTGGCCACCTGAGAAAGGACCAGGATTTTCAAGAGCGGCGCTCCCGGAATCAGGATAATCAGTCCGCCCACCACCACGAGCGCGGTATACAGCCAGTAGAATACGGGCGCCTCCTTGAATTTCTGGTCCAGCCCGGCCTCGAACCCCAATCCCTCGCAAACCACATGCGCCGTCGAGAGCGGAAGAATGCTGGCCGCGAACAACGAAGCATTCAGCAGCCCGAAAGCAAACAGATACGCCGCCCATTTCCCGGCCAGCGGCTCGAGGGCCTGGGCCGCTCCCGCCGCGTCTGTAATCGCCGTGTGGCCGGAGGCGTGCAACGTGGCGCCGCAGCACACGATGATAAAGAACACGATGGCCATGCAGCTGATGCTGCCAATCAGCACGTCCAGCCGCGCCTCGTTGTATTGCTTGCGCCTTACTTTTTTCTCCACGAAGCCCGCCTGCAGGTAGAAGAACTGCCACGGCGCAATCGTCGTGCCCACCAGGGCGGTGAGCGTCAGCAGGTACTCCGTCTGGAAGCTGATGTGCGGCACGACGGTGGCCGTTGCCGCCTCCACCCAATTCGGATGGGCCAGCACCGCGCTGAAAATATAGGAGAGATAAAACGTGCAG
>DATFZR010000100.1:0-2682 GCA_035314265.1 Candidatus Acidiferrales bacterium | reverse complement strand
CGCCGACCGCGCGGTCAAGGAGGGCGTGGCGGGCATCATCGTGTCGAATCACGGCGGGCGCAACCTGGATACGGTGCCTGCGACGGCGGACGCGCTGCCAGTCGTGGTGGAAAGAGTTGCCGGGCGCGTGCCGGTGCTGATGGATGGCGGCATCCGGCGAGGCACAGACGTGCTGAAGGCGCTGGCGCTGGGCGCAACCGCGGTGCAGATCGGGCGGCCGTACGTGTACGGCCTGGGCGCAGCCGGGCAGGACGGCGTGGCGCACGTGCTGAAAATCCTGCAACAGGAATTTCTGATGGCCATGGCTCTCTCGGGCCGGACGACGATCGGAAGCATTGACCGGTCGGTGCTCTGGCAGGCGTGAAGCGCGCGATGGGCGCCGGCACACGAGCAGCGAGGCTGGCTTCGAGACAAACGTCAGGCGCGACGGAGCGCTTCGTCGCCGTGATCTACAACATCGGGATCGTGCGATACGTAAGCGTGCCGGAAGAAGCCTGCGCACGGTTTGCTCCGGCGCGGACGGTGCCGGTTGTAGCGACCGTGGGCGGGCGCACGGTGCGCACGACGCTCGTTCCTGCGGGGCGCGGCAACTATCGCCTGGCTTTGAACAGCACGCAGCGTAAGGCTGCCGGGGTGGGGGCGGGTGACCCGGTGAGCGTGACCTTCCGTCTTGATACGGCATCCCACGCAGTGCCGACGCCGCGGGACTTTATCGCAGCCTTGCGGGGCGCACCCGCGGCACGAAAGTATTTCCGTGCGGCGACGCGGGCGCAACGGCTCGAGGTAGCTCGTTACATCGAGCAGGCCAAGGCGCCACAGACGCGGGCGCGGCGCATCGCGAACTGCGTGCGGGTGCTCGGCGAGCGCTGGAAAAAGAAAAGCGCGCGCGCACACTAAACCGCCGCCCCGGACGCGGTCTGGCACGATGCCTAGAACGACGGAAAACGTGACGCGCAGACGGGCGTTTGCCCTGGCCGGCTCCGCCGTTTTCCTGGTGATTGCACCTGGGACGGTCGCGTTGCTGGTGCCCTGGTGGATCACGCGATGGTACTTCGATCCGCCGCTGCTGGGCATTCCCCTGCTTCGCGCCGCCGGGCTTCTTCTGTTCGCCACCGGGCTTCCCGTGCTGGGCGATTCATTCCTGCGATTTGCGATGGAGGGCCTGGGCACGCCGGCGCCCGTGGCGCCCACACAACACCTGGTCGTGAGCGGATTCTATCGCTACGTGCGCAATCCGATGTATCTGGCTGTGGCGTCGGTGATCTTTGGCCAGGGACTGCTGCTTGGCAACGTGCGTGTGTTGCAGTATGGCGCCGCGGTGTGCGTCGCATTTCATTTGTTTGTTCTGTTGTATGAGGAGCCGGTGTTGCGCAGGAGATACGGCGGAGAATACGAGCGGTTTGTCGCGGCAGTGCCCCGATGGCTGCCGCGTCTCAATCCCTGGAGCCCGCCGAACATTGAGGAATAGCCTGGTGCAGAGCGCTACCGAATGACGGGCAAGTGGCCGGCCTGCATGCGGGCTTAGGCCTTCTTAATTGCGCGGACGATGGCCACGAGGATAACGGCGCCAAGAATGGCCGTTAGGATGGAAGGGATCAGGCCGCCGCCGCTGGCAAATCCCACCATGCCCAGCACCCAGCCGCCGAAAATGGCTCCGCAGATGCCGAGAACGATGTCCATCACAACGCCATAGCCAGAACCCTTCATGAGTTTGCCGGTGGCCCAACCGGCAATGAGCCCAACGCAGATCCACCAGATAAAGTTACCCATGGCTGCCCTCCCGGATGCGGAGAAATAGTGCGAGACGAAAGCGGCTACATGCTGGGCGGGATTTCATCACTTGCGGAGCGGAAGGGCAACAGGATTCGTGCGCTTGGGGAAGAGAGGACTTGGAGCACAGCTCACTCTTTTGGCCAGGCGCCGAGCAGGCGGCGCACAAGGACGAACTGGCCGAGGTGGTAGGCATTGTGGTCTGCCGTGAGCAAGGCCTCGCGCAGGACGGTCTGGCCGGAGCCGTGAGGGATGCGCGCGAGCAAGTCCGTTTTCGGGTCGGCGACGAGTTTGCGCATGGCTTCGCGGTCGCGCAGGAAGGCGCGGATGCTTTTCTCCCAGGCTGCGCCGTTGGGCGGTGCGGGACTCTTCGGCCAGTAGCCGGAGGGGAAGTCAGGCGAGACGTGTTTGGGGTTGCGGCTGAACTCGAGGATGTCGTGCTGAGCGAGGCGGGCGTGTTCGAGCAGCTCCCAGGCGGAATGCGGCGCTCCCGCGGGACGCACGCCGCGAAGTCTTGCGGGGAGATTCTTCAGGGCATCCGGCCAGTTGGCATGCGCCTCGCCCCAGCCGACGAACTGCCTCAATTGCTCGCGCAGGGATTTTTCGTCCATGGGATGGCCTCCAGGCATGCCGGCCTAGACGACTAGGCTACAGCCCCTCTGATGAATTCGGAAGGGCTTCCGGGCAATTGGCCCCGGGAACTTACCTACCCAGCAGCTCGCGCGTGCTTGTGGTGGTTCCGGTGAGTTTCCGTGGAGGAGCGGACAAGCCGCGGGGCTCGACGCCCCGCGCTACAGTGGAGACTAAGATCCGCATGAATGCTTATGGGAGATATCGCGGGTCGACCGCTAGCGGCTGGTCGAGAACCGCCTCGACGGTATTTCCTGCGTTCAGATGCACGTGGTTCCCGTT
>DATFZR010000099.1:0-5708 GCA_035314265.1 Candidatus Acidiferrales bacterium | reverse complement strand
GCTCGCCTCGCCCGCACGGATCATGCTGAGCGCCGGCCGGTCTTTCACCGAACCGCCGGGGTTATACCACTCCGCCTTCGCGTAGAACTCCACCGGAGCAAATTCGCGGCCCACGCGCTCGAAACGCAGCAGCGGCGTATTCCCGACGCGATCCACCAGCGCCGAGCCCAACGCCCGGGCAGCGGCGGCCGTCACCGCTCCGGCGGATTCTCTTTCGGCGCTCATAAATGTGCTCTCAACGGATTTTCAGGGCCTCTGCGGCAGGTCCGCGCAGATCAGCCAGGGGCGGCGGTCCAGCGGTACCCCCCTATTCGATGCGACGCGCGGCACGAAGCTGCATTTCCCCCTGGCCTGCGGGTTAGATTAGCAGAAGGGCGGAAAGAACGACAAAACCGCCATGGACACATGAATTTGCAGCTTCTATGAGCGCGGCAACTACACCTGCGGTATAATGCGCCTCCCATGGCCAGAGGCTGGGAAAGCAAAGCAGTGGAAGAACTCCGCAACGAGGATCAGGCGCCTTCAGACAAAAGGCGCCGGCCACCCAGCGCCGAGGAATTGGAACGCGTCCGCAAGCGCGAGGAACTGCAGCTCGCCCGCAAGCGCGTCCTCGGAGACATGGAAACAGCCCGCCATCCGCGCCACAAAGAACTCCTCGAGCGTACGCTGGCCGATCTCGACAAGCGCATTCACGAACTGGAAGGCAAGGCCTAGCCCATGTGGTACGTCAACGAGCGCTTCCGCAAAGAGCAGATTGACGCGCTCGCGAAAGCCGGCTTCGCGCTGAACAGCACCGGCGGCGTGGTGCGCGTGGAGCGCTACGGCTGCGGCGCCGAATTCCGGAAAACGGCGGAAGGCCTCTTCGAGATGACCGAGCTGCCCACCGTGATTGCCAACGGACTCTTCACGCGGCTATGGGACGCCGGCTACCAGAAATTCCTGCTGCGCTCCGACGGCAAGAAGCTGCCCGCGATGGCTTCGCAGCTCGTCAGCCTGCGCCGGTTCAACGAGGAAGTGCGCATCGTGCTCGGCGTGCCCACTTTTTTCAACGAAGCGCTCGGCTCCGTCTGCGAGCTCTCCTCTTACGACCGCGTAAAGGGCCGCCCCGGCGACGTTCCCGATGAATCCGTCGGCGTAAAATCAGCAGCCGGGCACTGACCGCGTAATCCCTCTCCCGCTATTCCCCTCACACCGCTAGCCGCGCGCCGTTTCCAATTGCCGCCGCATCTGCCGCGTGTCCAGCCTGTGTTTCGCCGCTTTGCGGCTGCCCAGAAAGAGCACGGGCACATCGTTGCCGTAAAGCGCGCGCAATTCGTCCGCCTGGTCCACATCCACTTCCACGATGCGCGCCCCGAACTCTCGCGCGAGCGGCGCGAGCGCCGCTTTCATTTCCTCGCACAGGTGGCATCCCGCCCGTGTATAGAGCGTCAGATCGAGCGGCCCGGCCAGCGCCAGCCGCCCCGCCTCCGTGCGGCGCAGCACCGCCGTGTCTGCGGCGGGCGCCAGCAGGCCCTCGCGCAGCAGGTCGCCGAGCACGCCGTCACAGGTCTCCCGGCACAGCGCCCCGTTGCGCGCCAGCACGTCTTCGAGCGCCGGGCGCGGCAGCGTAGAGGTCCCCGCCTGCTCGAATGCTTCCAGCGCCGCGCGCGCGATAGGATTCATTGCTTTTCAATCTTATACTGCCAGCGGGGGGGCTGCCACCGCCCGGCGGTCCCGCAGCCTGCCGGGGGTGCAACAAAATGGGCCGCGTTCTCGCACTCGTCGACGATCTCTTCTTTCGAGCGAAAATCGTGGAAACGGCGCGCCAGACTGGTGTGGAGCTGGCCTGCTTTGCATCGCCCGAGGATTTGGTGGAAGAAGCTCGCGCCCACGCGCCGGCGCTGGTGCTGATGGATTTGAACTCCACGCAGAACCCGATGGAAGCGATCCAGCAGCTCGCCGCAGGCAACTCTATGCCGGTTGTCGGCTTCCTTTCTCATGTGCAGGCAGAACTGGCTGAAGTCGCGCGTCGCGCGGGGTGCACCGAGGTGATGCCCCGTTCCCAATTCTCGAAGGAGCTTCCAACCATCCTGGCGCGCGCGAAGGCGGCTCCGTGAAGACAGTGAAGGCCATCAGGGCCGTGATGGCCGGACTCGCGCTCGCCCTCTTCGTCCTTTTCCCCGCAGCGCGTTCCCTGCTCGCGCAGGAACAGTCCGGGACGCCCTCCGGAGCATTGCTGGACGCTCTCGGCGCCGCCTGCCGCCAGCAGATCGGCGATTTCGTGCGCTACCTCCCCGAGGAAAGCGTGGAAGCCTATCGCAACCTGCCTCTGGTGCAGCAGCAGGAATTGATGCGCCGGATTGTGGCCGTGCGCGAACCGGGAAAACCGTTGAGGTCCACAGCCACCGAAGGAACGCCGGTATTCCGGTGCAACAGCCCCGCGGAAACCACCCTGATGCGGCTGGGCCAAGAACGAACGCGGGGAAATCTGGCCTTCGTCCCGGTGACGTTGCCGGGCGACCGCACCGTGGATTTTGGCCTGGTTCACGAGCCTTCCGGCTGGCGCCTGCTGTCCGTGGGCCTGTTGATTCTGGACGTGCCCCAGCTCACACAGGAATGGGCCGCGCAAGAGGTTGTGGGGCGCGAGCAACGCGCCGTGGCCGCCCTGCGCCAGATAGCCGGGGCCGCGGAGACCTACCGCCGCGGATTCGGCATGCTTCCCGAAACGCTCGCGCAGATGGGCCCCGCGCCGAAAGAAGGCGCATCGCCCGACGCCGCGAACCTGATTGGCGCCGAACTGGCCGCCGGAGCGAAGGAGAACTATTCCTTCCGTTATCGCGTGTTCAGTTCCTCACGTGAAGGGGACGCGCGCTACGAAATCATCGCCACACCGGTGCAATACGGCCCAGGCGGAAAGCGCTCCTTCTATCTCGACTCCTCCGGCATCCTCCGCGGCGGAGATAAACATGGCGACGTGGCCGGGCCCGATGACTCCCCATTGAACGACCGCCTCGAGGAGACGCAGTAGCCGGCCTGCCGGAACCTCGCGCACATCCCCGCCCCGCTTCGGCTATAATCTCGCCGCGCCAGGGAGGCCCGTAGGAAGCCTATGATCGGCACACAGAGCGAAGCGCGGCATCGCGTGAGTTTCGAAGGCCTGGCCGGACAGGCCGTGCAACTGCTGTCCGCCAACCTGCTGCTGATCCTCTGCGCCAAGATTGCCGTTCCCCTGCCCGGGACGCCCGTGCCGCTCACGCTCCAGACTTTCGGGGTGCTGCTGATCGCCGTGTTTTTTGGCGCGCGCACGAGCGCGCTGGCTGCCGCGCTGTACCTGGTGGAAGGCGCCGCGGGTCTGCCGGTTTTCCAGCCGTTTGGCGCGCCTGCGGGTCTGCGCCTGTTCGGGCCCACGGCCGGATACCTGCTGGCGTTTCCGCCGGCCGCGTTTGTCGCCGGCTGGCTCATGGAACGGCTGCCGGCGCGCACCACGGCCGCGGCCGGGAGCGTTACGCACGGCCTCTCCGGTTGGATCGCCGTTGGCGCGGCGCTCGTTCCCGGCCAGGCGATCATTCTCATTTGCGGATGGGCCTGGCTCGCCTCGTTGATCGGCGCCCAGCTCGCGTTCACGCAGGGAGTGCTTCCATTTCTTCCAGGCGACCTGTTCAAGGTGGCGGCGGTCGCCGCGATTGCCCGGTCGGTACGAGTCAGAAGCTAAGACCCGTTTTGAAATGCGAAATCTCAGTCCATGGAATAGCAAGGCCGTTCGTCGCGCCTGTCGCACAGTTGCCGCTCATGCGTTTTCACGCGTGAGGTCCGCGCAGCTCCGCGGCATCCGGCGCGCCTGCGTGAGTCTTTTCGCGCTCATGGGCGCGGGTCTGCTTCTCGCGGGCGGCGCGAATGCCCAGGCCCCGCAGCAGCAGAATTCGCAGCTCCCTCAACCGAACATCGGCACCAACGCGCGCCCTCCCGTCACCGTGCCGCGCGGGCCCCTGCCCGTTTTTGCGCTCTACAGCAATTTCTGGGTCAACCTGCACCACGCGCTCTACGAGCAAGCGCGGCTGCGCAGCGAGCGCCCCACCGTGCGGTCGCAGGACGCGGAGGCAAAAGCGGAGCGCCCCGCTCTGTCTCTCGATGCCCTCACGGAGAGGGAGCGCCACGACTGGGAGGCGGCCGTGGACGCCTACGAGGTCAAACTCGCGCCCCACGACCTGCTCTTTGATGAAGACATGGTTCTGATGAACAATCGCCTGGCTGAAATGACGGAGGATCAGACCGCGGACGCCACCGGCTTCCAGGCCCAGGTGATCGCCGCGCTCGCCAAAGCGGCCCCGATTTACCAGGCGCACTGGTGGAAGCAGGACGACCTGGCCAATCGCGCCTGGATTGACTCCGTGGCCCCGCTCGTCGAGGAGCTCGGCGCCGGCATCTCGCGCCAGCTCTCCACAATCTATCGCGCGCCGTGGCCGAAAGGCGCCATTCACGTGGATGTGTGCGTCTACGCCGGTGTCTTCGGCGGGTATACAACGCTCGAGCCGCTGCACATCACGGTTTCCAGCCGCGACGGCCGCAACCAGGGGCTGGCCGCGTTTGAGATGCTCTTCCACGAGGCCTCGCACGGCCTGGCCGACCCCGTGCGCGAGGCGCTGCACCGCGAATTCGTCGCGCAGTCAAAGCCCATTCCGAGGGATCTGTGGCATGCCCTGCTCTTCTATACCACCGGCGAAGTGGTACGCAGGCAACTGGCCGGCTCCGGCCACGATGCCTACAAGTCGTACGCGGAGGTCAACCACCTCTACGAGCGCGACTGGCAAACCTACCAGAAGGCTCTGGATCGCGACTGGGAACCCTACATCGAGAACCGCTCGGATTTCCCCACGGCCATTAAGCGACTGGCCAGTGACCTGTGAGGTGTCTCGAATTTGCCGCGCGGCGTACTGGCGGGCTTCGATTGTCGGCTCCCGCCTTCTGTGCTAGTCTCAAGTTCGTCCGCCGGTTGCGCAGCACGCAACACCCGGCCCGGCGCGGCGGGCTCAACTACGGATGATCCTCCTTTTCGGGGTCTTTTCGGGCGCCCGATCGTTGCGGCTGGATCCAACGGACACGTCATCATGGAAGAAATGACTGGCGCTTCCCCATCGCCGGGTATCAGGGAGAAAGACGGCGTGGCTCTCGCGCGCGGCCCGGAAACCTGGGATCTTACGCTGGCCCACTCGCCGGACTCCGACGATGCCTTCATGTTTTACGCCCTGGCCACGAGCAAGTTGCGCGCCAAGGGCCTGCGCTTTACCCACGTCCTCTCCGACATTGAAACCCTGAACCAGGCGGCGCACGAGGAGAAGTACGATGTCACCGCCGTCAGCTTCTCCGCTTACCCCATGCTGGCCTCGAAGTATGCGCTGCTCGATTGCGGTTCGAGCTTCGGCGACGGCTACGGGCCGCTGGTGGTGGCTTCGCGGGCGCTCAAGCCCGCCGACCTGGCCGGGCGGCGCATCGCCGTCCCCGGCATGCTCACCAGTTCCTACCTGGCTCTGCGGCTGCACACCCCGCGCTTCGAGCCGGTGCCGATTCCTTTCGACAAAATCATCGAAGCCGTCCGCAACGGCTCCGTCGAGGCCGGGCTGCTGATTCACGAGGGCCAGTTGCTGTATCCCGAGGCTGGCCTGCACCGCGTGATCGACCTGGGCGTCTGGTGGCGCGAGCAAACCAGCCTGCCGCTCCCTCTGGGCGGCAAC
>DATFZR010000098.1:0-2499 GCA_035314265.1 Candidatus Acidiferrales bacterium | reverse complement strand
CTCCCTCCACCTGGATAACGCAGACATCTCCAGGTCCACCGTGCAATTCACAGTCTACCCGGCGCGCTCCGGCCAGAACTCCACTGCGCCCGACGCAGACGCCGCCCCATCCACATTGCTCAGCTTCCATTCCGAAAAGGCTTCCTGGACCAGCGATGGAAAACTCCAGGTTACCGGCAGGCTCACCGTGGCCCACGTCGAATACGTCGCCACACTCAACGCCAACGAGGGGTATTCCGGCCCTGACTTCACCGATCGCGTAGTCGTGAAGGTCACCCGCGAGGAATCCTTCATCTTCGCCATACCCGCGTCAGGCCGCGCAGCAGCAGACGTCGCGACTTCTCTGACCATCAACAGCGAGAACTTTCCGGAGCTAGCGAACGCGGTCCTCTCCACCAACTGGCCGGCCGCCGCGCAGGAGAAGACCTGCGAAGCGCCGCTCACCACCAGCGAAGACTACTCCGGCACGCTCTGCATCGGCTCGCAGGTAATCACGCCGTCCAACACGCGCCAGTCCGTAGCCGCCGCTGAAGATTATCCCGGCGACAATGCAAACGCAGCGCAGCCCGGCAACATCGTGACCGTGGCCCTGCACCTCCGCCTCGCGCAGGAAACCGCACGGGTTTCCGTCAAGACCGGCGGCCAGTAAGCAGCCAGCAAATCAGCGTCCAAACGGGCCCCTGGCACTCTCGGGGGCCCGTTCTTTTTTCGCTCGCCCGCGCGCAGGCACTTCCGCCTTCCCGCGATGTCACCGGCTCCGCGTTCCATCATCTGATATAAATGCAGTTGAACGCCGTGTCCACGCCCGATTCGCCGGACGCCCCGATTCCCGTCTACACCATGCGGGACATGGGTCTCGCCGCGACTATTCCCGGTTTTGAAGTCCGTCCCCTGGAGGACGCCTTCCAGCGCGCCAAGCGCGACGTCCGCCCCGCGCACCGCCACGACTTCTATAAGATCGGACTCATCACCGCCGGTCGCGGCAGCCTCTCCGCCGACTTCACCGATTACCCCATCCGCCCGCCCATGCTCCTGCAGTTCGCCCCCGGCGTGGTTCACGGATGGAGTCCCAACCAGCTCCCCCGCGGCTACGTGATCAATTTCGACCGTACCTTCTTTGGCCAGGACGCGCGCGGCCAGGCCGAGCTCGTCGAAAATAATATTTTCTGCGCCCATACCGGCCCACGCGTGCTCAACGTCACCGCCCAGCAGCAGTCACTCTTCGAGCAGCTCGCCCGCGCCATGCAGCGCGAATCCCAGTCGCGCGGCACGGAGCACGCCTCGGCCCTGCGTTCCTACCTGCGCATCTGGCTGATTGAAGCAGGACGCATCGCGGAAGCCCTCCAGCCGGCCCGCTGGAACGACCGCGGCACCGCCCTCACCAATCGCTTCCTCTGTCTGGTCGGCGAAAATTACAAGACGCTCACCGCCGTCTCCGAATACTCGGCCCGGCTGGGCGTCACCCCAAGCCATCTGAACGAGACCGTGCGCCGCACAATGAAGAAGACCGCGGGGCAGGTAATTCGCGAACGGATGCTGCTCGAGGCCAAGCGCCTGCTGCGCCACTCCGAACTCTCCGTCTCCGAAATCGCCTACAACCTCAGCTTCGAAGACCCCTCCTATTTCGCCCGCTTCTTCCGCAAACACACCGGCCAGGCCCCCGCCGAATTCCGCACGCGCGCCTAGCCCCACGTGGCGCAGTCATTCCTCGCTAAAGCTCCCGCCCTCCGGGCCCCTCACGAAGCGTAAATGACGTCCACCTCGAGATCTTCAATCGCCGGCTTCACACGCCGAAAGATCTCCCCCGCCTCCAGCTCCTCGCTCAGCACCACCAGCGACCCTTCCGAGAAATCGCACACCGCGCAGTACAGATATTTGCCATACGCCCCGTGGTACGCGTCCAGCCCGCGATGCACCAGTTCGCGCTCGAGCGCCTCATCGCGCGCCGCCAGCGCCTGCCCCGCGCGCGCGCCAAACGTCTCCCCTGCAAATCTCGCGCACAGCCCGTGCAGCTCTTCCTGTGGCGGAGCCGGAATCACCACCGCATGCCCCGGCTGTTCCCACACGCCGATTCCATGCCGCTCGCAATACTCCCGCACGCGGTTCAAATGGCTGAAGAAATCGAGCGCCCACTCCGCATCGCCCGCCAGCGCCGGCAGCGTGCGCGTCCAGATGGCCGCCGTCTCCGGCCCCCGTGCGGGTTCTTGGTCCTCCCCGCGCAGGTCCAGCCCCACCGCGCGAACGTCCCCGCCCAAATCCAGCGCGCTCACTTCCAGCAGCAGCATGTCCACCTCGTATGGGAGTGCGGCGGCTCGCCGCCGCTCTTCTTCGGCGAAGCTAGCTTCGCCGTCTTCTCCGTGTTACTCCCAGCACCCTCCACGCGCCGGCCTCGAGACTCACTCTTCCTCCTTCTCGAAGCCCCTCTCTCCGCCAAACCTCTCCACAAATTCCGGCGCCCGCTTCCTCAGCTCCAGCCAGTCGAAGAAGATCTCCGGCGTC
>DATFZR010000097.1:0-8477 GCA_035314265.1 Candidatus Acidiferrales bacterium | reverse complement strand
GAGCCGCGGCGAAGGTTCATCACCACGTCGTGATGGAGGCGGACAATGGCGCGGTTGGAATCGTAGGCGAATCCCGTGGCGCGGCCGTCTCCGTAAGGAAAGGAGAAGGTGACGGGCTGGTCGCTGTGCGATTCGCCGGTCTCGCGATCGAAGGTGACCTGAGAGGTTTCCGCGCGAACCATTTGCTGCCCGGGACGCTCGCGGGCGTCGCGGGCGGCTTCCATCTCCACGTAGACTTTTCCCTTGCAGGTGACGCGGCCGGTATTGGGGAAGTATTCGCACTCGCCGGTGCGGATGCGGTCGTGACGATCGCCCTGCTGGCCGTACATGGTGATGTTGACGTCTTCGAGCACGTTGCGGCTGTCGGCGGTGAAGGCGGTGGCGTGCGAGGCTTCCACCTGGAAGAGGGTGCGATCGCCATTGGCCTTGGAGAAGGCGAACTTCTGAGACTGCTGCTGCACGGTGGAGGGAACAGCGGGAGGGGCGGAACGCACCGAGCGGGCATGCTGCCTGGCACGCCACACGTATTGCCCCGCCACGAGCAGGAAGACGACTCCTGCGATAATGGCGGAGAGGCGTGCATAGCGGACGGCTTCGGAGCGGCGCATGGTTGTAGGATGCGTGCGGCAGGGTCAGTATAAGGCAGTGGGTGCCACTTCACGCGACCTCGGGAGCCCAGAGAAGCAAGAAGGATTCTGCTTTGATTGCGGAATATCGCCCCACCCCCACCCCCTTTTTCTGTAACTGTTGATTCTAAAGGTGGTTTAAGTCCTTTGTTTCGTAACCATTCATTCTGGAGGGGTTACGGGCGCATTTTTCGCAAGTATGCATTCTAAAGAACATAGGGGAACGGCCGTCCCGCTGCACTCTGATTGGCATGGCGAGCTCCATCGATAATCTTCCAAATAGAGTATATTATAGTTATTAGTAAAAGTCAAGGGAAAAATAGGGCTGCTGAAGCGGCGGAGCAGAGGGCATGGCTCATTTGGCAGAGGATCTTGCTCGCAGACGGCGTTCAATGCCTTGCGGCGCTGGGCCTTACGGTGCTGGGCCTGGGCGTTGTGCTCTGCGGAGTGGGAATCGTTAGTTACGCGGCCCAGCGACGCCGGGGGCCTCTATGACAGAACCTGGGCGGTTTGGACTGGAAGTTTCGCGGCTTCCCAGGCGGCGATGCCGCCGGCAATTTCAGCAACGGAATCGAATCCGGCGCGCTGCAAGAGGCTGGCGGCGATGGACGAGCGGTAGCCGCCGGCGCAATAGACGAGCAGGGGACGGTCTTTCGGCAGCTTTTCGAGATTTTCGGCCAGGTGGTTGAGCGGGATGCCCACGCTTGCTGCGATGTGCTTCTGGGCGCGCTCGCTGGGCGCGCGAACGTCAATCGCCAAGGGGGCCGCGGGCGGCCCGGCGGATGACAGGAGTTCGGCGGCGAACGGAGCGCTGAGGCGCTCGGTAAAGGCGACGAGCTCCGGCCGCGACTGGAGGCTGTGCAGCCCGTCTTTCAAATATCCGGCCAGGTGATCGAAGCCGATACGGCCGAGACGAACGGCGGATTCGTTTTCGCGGCCCGGGTCCGCGATGATCACGATGGGATGCTTGCGATCGAGCACGGTTCCGGCCCAGGTGGCGTACTGGCCGTCGAGGCCGATGTTGATGCCGCCCGCCAGATGCGCGGAAGCAAATTCGGCGCCGTCGCGGGTATCGAGGATCTGCGCGCCGGCTGCCTGCAAGGCGAGGACGGCTTCGAGGGCGAGCGGGTTCATGCCGCGGGCGAGCGACTGGTCGAGCGTGGGCCGCTCCTGGCTGTTGAGCACGGCGTCGTAGGTGAAGTAGGCTGGGGCTTCGGGTTGATCGGCTGTGACCACCTGAATGAAGGCGTCTTTGCTCATGGGCTGGAGCGCGTAATTCGAGCGGCGCTGCTCGCCAAGGGTGGATACCGTCTCCTTGCTGAGCGCCTTGCCGCAGAGTGAACCCGCACCGTGGGCCGGATACACCAGGCTCTGGTCCGGCAGGGCCAACAGCTTGGTGTGCACGGAATCGAAGAGCATGCCGCCGAGTTGGGCGGCCGACCATCCCAGGGCGGCGCGCAGGTCGGGACGCCCCACGTCGCCGATGAACAAAGTGTCGCCGGTGAGCACGGCATGGGGCTGCGTATCGGAGGCGTTGCGGTCGTAAACGACGAGGGAGATTGATTCGGGAGTGTGGCCCGGCGTTTCGAGGACCTTCAGGCGTACGCGTCCGAATTCGAGGATGTCGCCATCACGAAGGGGAGTAAACGCATACGCCGCCTTGGCCGCGGCGCCCAGATAGATTGTTGCGCCCACGCGATCGCGCAGTTCGAGGTGCCCGGCGACGAAATCGGCGTGAAGATGGGTGAGGAATACGTGCTTGATGGTGAGCGCGTGCTGGGCGGCGAAGGCGAGGTATTGGTCTGTGTCGCGCTGGGGGTCAACGACAGCGGCCGTGCCGGTCTCTTCGTCTCCAATGATGTAGGAGGCGTGCGCCAAACACGGGAGGTAGAACTGCTTGAGGATCAATGGGCACCGACCTCGTCTGCAGACGGCTACGATCACATTTTAGTCTGGTTCCCCGTCAAGGCGTCGATCAAAAATGCGTTCACGAATTGAGATGAGGCGAACTGGATGGCGTGAAAAGGCGAGAGGGCTGCCGATACTGGCGATTGCCACGGGGCGCGGCAGACCGGGAAGGGTGCGGCGATACCCCTTAGAGAAGCTTTGAATTTTCCTGCTTGGCTTGCCTCAGGATGGGGATGTCGGGGTCGGCGTCCTTCCATAGGGTGAAGAAATCCTGATAGGCGGCGCGGGCTTTGGCGGTGTCGCCCTGCAGGGCGTAGGCGCGGGCGAGGCCCAGATGGGCCAACGCGCCGATGGGCTCGTTCATCACGACCCCGCGGTGGTCCAGGATTTTCTGGAACTCGGCCGCGGCTTCGGCGCCCTGATGCGCGGCGCGATAGGCTTCGCCGCGCACGTAGACGGAATAGAGAGAAGGTGTGAAGGCGGCAATGTTTCCAGGCGACCCCAGCTCGTAAGCAGCAGCGGGCAGAACAAGCCTGATGGCCTTCAGTGGATCGTTGCGGCTTATGGCGACCTGAGCATCGATGGTGGGCAAAAAGATGGACTGCACAATCGTGTCTTCCGGAAAGCGTTTGCCTAAATCCTCGGCGAGGGTTTGCGCGCGGGCGACGTCTCCTGCAATGGAGAGCGCGAGCGCGGCTCCATACTGCACGTCGCGGCCGGTGGCGAGGGCGAGCGCCGCGGCGACGCGTTGCCGGGCCTGCTCTGCATTGCCGAAGATGGCTTCGCGGAGGGCGGCATCGATTTCGTAACCAGCCACCCTTTCTTTCTCGTCGGCTCGCCTGGTGGAGGCCCCCGCCCGGCGAGTAAGCTCGCGAGCCTTGCCGAGCCGCCCGGCATAAGCGGCCGTGCTTGCCTCCATATGGATGAGCACGTTTTCCACTTCCGGTTTGCCCACGGACCAAGCCACCTGCTCCGCCATCGCCGCTGCATCGTTCTGCACGAAGGCCAGTCTATACAGGTAGAACCTGAGGGTGGGTGAATCGAACGCCATCGCCTGGGCCGCATCGGCCGTAGCCCGAGCATCGTTCGGGCGATTCAGGTAGGTGTACGAGCCCACGAGATTGGCATAGGTGAGACCGCTGGCCGGCTCGAGGCGAAGGGCTACGTGGTATTGCTCAACGGCCCTGTCGAATTGTCCCAAGCTATCGTAGATGGTGCCCAGATTGTTTCGCGGCGCCCAATTCCGGGGATACGTCTGCGCCCACAGTTCATAGGCCTGGCGCGCCTTTTCCAGATCTCGCGTGACAAAATGGTGGTAGCGAGCCTCGATGCCTAATTTCTCGAGCTCGCTCAAATGCTCGCGCAGGTTATAGCCCCTCCTGGTGTTCTCCGCGGCCAGGTTGGTTTCCCCAAGATTGTAGTAGCACGTGCCGAGCGACGTGTAGGCCACGGCGAAATTCGGGTCGAGACTGATGGCCCGCTGGTACAGGGGCACGGCGCCGGCGCTGTCTCCCTTTCCCACGTGGATCTTGCGCCCCATGCTGTAGGCCTGAAGCGCTTCGAGAGAGGGCGTAGTGGCCTGCTCGACGGGCGTGTCGAATTTCTGCACGGTACTGAGCGATTCACCGAGCTTATTCCGCATTTCCGAAGCTGCCTTGTTCAACGCATCGAGAACGCGGTTCTTGTCGCCGGCCTCTGCCGCCGTGCTGGCCAGCGAGGCGCCGTTTGAGCAGTTGACGGCCTTCAGAACCAGGCTGTATTCCGTGCCAATCTGGGCAATCGAACCGTTCAAGACGGCAGCACTCCCCGTGCGCTGGCAGACTTCCAGGCCAACCGCAGGCGTGAGCCGCGCGTCGGGCGGCTGCCCCATCAAGCGCAGGGTCTGTTGAATATGCTGTTCGGAGAGAAGGGCGAGAAAGGGAGATTGTTCGAGTTGCACGGTAAGGCCCTGGCGAAGCGCGTCATCGAACACGGCATCGCCCGTAGTGTTGGTGAAATCGGCGAGGACGATGGTGTCTTTGTCCGTGAGCTTCACGGGCTTGTGCGCGCGCCAGTAGAGCCCGCCGGTGATGAGCACGGCAATCAGCACGGCGGCGACTGCGCCGGGCACGAGCAGCTTCTTCCGGGGGCGGGCCGGCGCTTGGAGGGCGGCGGACAACTCGGATCGTTTTTGTGCGCTGGTTTCTTTGCCGGGTGGAGCGACCGGCGTGGCGGGCGCCGCTGGCGGCTCATGCTTATCCTCACCGTCATCCACCCCCGGCGCCGAGGCGAACCTTTCCAATTCCGAGCTGCGCTTCAGCCGCTTCAGTTCTGAGCAGATCTCCGAGGCGTGCTGGTAGCGCAGATCACGGTTCTTCTCGAGGCACTTGTTGACGATACGCTCGAGCTCCTCCGGAACCTCCGGGTTCAGCCGCACCAGGGCCACCGGGGTCTGGTGCAGGATGGATTCAAACATCGTTGCCGGGGTGTCCCCGCGAAATGGCAGGCGGCCGCTGGCCATCTCATACAGCACGACCCCAAAGGAAAACAGATCAGAACGCGCATCGAGCGGCGTCCCCCGCGTCTGCTCGGGCGACATGTACTGCACAGTGCCAAGCCTGACACCTGAACCGGTCAGCTGGTCGCTCTTCACTCCCACCGAGTCCACCGTGGCTCGTGCCACGTCCGCTTGTTGGCCAACCGGGGTTACCTTCGCCAATCCGAAGTCCAGAATCTTGACGTGGCCGCGCTGGACGACAAAAATGTTTGCGGGCTTGATATCGCGGTGAACGATGCCTTCGGCATGCGCGGCGTCCAGGGCATCGCCAATCTCGATGCCTAACTCCAGCAGCGTCCCGAGATCCAAGGGGCCAAAATCGACTCGCTCCTGGAGGGTCACTCCCTCGAGCATCTCCATCACGATGTAGGTGCGGCCGTTCTCCTCAGCGATTTCGTAGATCGTGCAAATCCCCGGATGGTTCAGAGCTGAGGCGGCCTGCGCTTCCCGCCGGAAGCGTGCGAGGGACTGATGGTCGTGGGCCAGATCGTCAGGAAGGAATTTCAGCGCGACAAACCGGCCGAGATTAAGGTCCTGGGCCTTGTAAACCACACCCATCGCGCCGGCACCGAGTCTTTCCAGCACGCGGTAGTGCGAAACGGTTTGCCCCGTCAGGGAATGGGAGTCAGACACAACTGAATGCTAAGCCCCGTGCAAGGCCCGCGCCTACTGATATATCTGTCAGTTAGGCTGCAGCATTTGACCGGGGTTCAGCCACGGCCAGGAAGGTGCGTCATCGATGTGCGTATTCTGCTTGGGACTGGATCAGGACGGGGATATCGGGGTCGGCGTCCTTCCACAGCGTGAGGAAACCCTGATAGGCTGCGCGGGCCTTTGCCATGTCGTCTTGCAAGGCGTAGGCGCGGGCCAGACCCAGATAGGCCAGGACGCCGATAGGTTCGTTCACCACAACGCTGCGATGGTCCAGAATCTTCTGGAACTCGGCGGCGGCTTCGGTGCCCCGGTGCAATGCCCGATACGCTTCTCCGCGCACGTAGATGGGATACAGGGCAGGCATGAAGGACGCATCGCCGGGTTGGCCCAATTCGTACGGGGTGGAGCTTTGCAAGGCTTCTATGGCTTTCGCCGGCTCATGGCGGCTGAGCGCGAGCTGCCCGGCAATCGTCGGCAGGTAGTTGAATTGCACGATCGTGTCTGCAGGAAAACTCCTGGCCAAACCGGTGGCCAGCGTCTGCGCGCGCGCCACGTCTCCAGAGATAGCCAGCGCCAGAGCGGCTCCAAACTGTTCGTCCCGCCCGGTCGAAAGCGCCAGAGCCGCCTCAGCATGCGGTCGCGCCTCAGCAGCATTGCCGAAGAGCGCTTCGCGTAAAGCGGCGTCCGCCTCGTAAGCTGCCGCCGTTTCTTTCTCCCCCGCTCGCTTTGCGGAGGCGGCCGCTTGGAGAGAAGACTCGCGAGCTCTCTTCAACCGTCCCGCATACGCTGATGTGTCGGCCTCCGCCGCCAGCAAAATGTCTTCCACTCCCGGTTTGTTGGCGGCCCAGGCCATCTGTTGCGCCATCCCGGACGCTTCGCCCTGCAGGAAAGCGAGCTGGTACAAGTAGAGACGGAGGAACGGTGTGTCCAAGTTCTTTGCCAGCGCCTCTCTGGCAGTGGATAGGGCGTCACTGAGGCGATTCATCCGAAGGTAGTTCTGCATGAGGTTGGCATATCGCAAACCGCTGTCGGGACTCAGGAGAAGCGCCTCGCGCGCCAAGCCCAGGCCCTTTTCATATTGCCCGAGATAGCCACAGATGAGGCTCAGGTTGGCGGCGGGCCGGTCGTCTCGCGGATAGACCTGGGACCAAAGTTGGTATACCTGGCGGGCCTTATCCAGGTCACCGATATCAAGATCCAGGTAATAAGAGTCGATGTAAAACCTCTCTCGCTCACTCACCCGCTCGCGCAGCTCGTGCGCCCTCCCGATCATCTCCGCCCCCAGGCTCCTCTCTCCCAGATTCTGACGGCTCGTTCCAAGCAGTGCATAGGCCATGGCGAACTTCGGGTCCAACTCGATGGCATGCTCGAAAAAGGGAATGGCAGCCTCATCACCTTTCAAATCCTTGGTTCTTTGCCCCAGACTGTAGGCGTGGAGTGCTTCGAGTGAAGCGGTGGTGGCCTGCTCAACCGGTGTGTCGAATCGCTTCACGGTGCTCAGCGATTCACCCAGCCTGTTTCGAATCTCGGAAGCTGCTCCGCCCAGAGCTTCGAGAACATGATTCTTATCGTTGGCTTGCCTTTGCGTGCTGGCCAGCGATTCGCCGCTCGAGCAGTTGTCGGCGTTCAGAACCAGGTTGTACTGCGTGCCGATCTTCGCCATCGAGCCGTTGAGAACCGCAGCACTCTCGGCCCTCTGGCAAAGTTCCCGGGCGATGGCGGGCGTGAGCCGCTTATCGACCGGCAGGCCCATCAGGCGCAGAGTTGCCCTGATGCGGTCGTCGGACACAAGGCTGAGGAAAGGAGACTGCTCGAGCTGGGTGGCCAGAGCCAGCTTGAGTGTGTCGTCGAACACAGGATCGCCTGTCGAGTTGGTAAAGTCGGCAAGGACAATGGTGTCCTTGTCTGTGAGCGTGACCGGCCGATGGGCACGCCAGTAGACGCCAACCGCGAGCAATGCAATGACGACGGCGGCGCTCGCCACGAACAGTTTCCACGCACGCCGCGCAGGCGCTTCCAGCGCTCCGGCGCGCGCGGGCGAGGCAACTTCCTTCGCCGCCTCCGGGGGCCGGCCGCTGCCTGCCGGCATCGCCGCGAACAGTGGCGTGGACCCGCGTTCATCACCTAACTGGGGTGTCTGGGGAATTTCAGGCGTGACGGCGACCTGCTTTGTCTCCGTATCTCGCTTCAGGCGTTTCAGGTCGGAGACGATTTCCGAGGCGTGCTGATAGCGCAGATCTCGATCCTTCTCCAGGCACTTTCGAAGGACACGTTCCAATTCGGCCGGAACATCGGGGTTCAGCCGCGTTGGCGCTACCGGGGTCTGATGCAGGATGGATTCGAACAGCGTTGCCGTGTTGTCTCCCCGAAACGGAGAGCGGCCCGTGGCCATCTCGTAGAGCACAACCCCAAAGGAAAACAAATCAGTACGCGTATCGAGCGGCTTCCCACGCGCCTGCTCGGGTGACATGTACGCCACCGTGCCTAGAGCGCCGCCGATGCCGGTCAGTTCCATCTCGGAAGCACCATCTCTTGTGAGGGTCAGATCATCGGCGCCGGCCACTTTTTCGGCGGGAGTAATCTTAGCCAGGCCGAAGTCCAGAATCTTGGCGTGGCCACGCTTAGTGACGAAGATATTCGCGGGCTTGATATCGCGGTGAACGATTCTATGCGCGTGAGCGGCATCCAGGGCCTCGCCGATCTCGACACCCAGGTTCAGCAGGGTCGCGAGATCCACGGGACCAAATTCGATC
>DATFZR010000096.1:0-7804 GCA_035314265.1 Candidatus Acidiferrales bacterium | reverse complement strand
GGTTGGTGCCCCCTCAACACCAGGCCGATAACGAGCGCCGTCGTCCCCAGTCCCACCAGCACCCACGCGTTGGTAGAGGGTTGCGAAGGAACGGCAGCCGGTTGCCCGGATCCCCCGGATTGCCCGCACATCGCCGGATTTGGTGACGCGCCGTTTGCAGGAGACGTAAGCCTGGCCTCCGTCATCTCGCCCTCGCGCACCAGTTGGAGCTTCCCCTGATGCATGGTCTTCACGGTCAGCGAGCCTTTTTGCGCCGCTATGTTTGCCGTGGTCGGCGAGGAAAGGGAAACCATGCCAATTACTTCATGCCCCGCGTCGGGCTTCGTAATTGAATCGCCCAATTGCACTTCCACGGGTTGCTTCGGCGTCGACCGGAAAATCACCGCGCCGTGGAGGAGCTGCACAACGGAATTGTCTTCGCAGCGGAACACGCGGACGGCGCTTTCGCCTGTCAGATGCGCGCTAGCGTTGTTCCCGAACAGCAGCACACTGTCCCCGCCGTCCGGCACACTTACGATGTCGCCGTTAAACACATTGGCGCCTTGCGCCAGTTGCGCCCCGCGGACTGTAGCGTCCTTGCCGGGTCCTGCGACTGCGGCTAACTGTGGTGCGGTGAGGGAGGAGGGGACGATCAGGAGTCCGCTCAAGAGAGCGGCCAGGAGCCGGGGTATGTACGCGCCTTTGTGGCCCATGAGCAGGGGCGCTCTGCGGAAAATGTCTATCCGCACGCCCGCATCACACGCGGAATCCTATCAGACCGGAACAAACTGTCAATCGGGGTAATCTCGCGCCACTAGACAGATTCTCTACTGCCGCCCGCCGCGCCCAGCGCCCGCCGTGCAATTCCGGTTATAATCTTCTGATTGTTCCGCACGTGGAAACTGCACTGGCGCGCCTGGGGAGAACTGGTGGGCAGGCGCAGGCTGAGGGGAGTGCGATGGTCCTGGACACCATAGGGATCCAGAAGTATCTGCCGCACCGCCATCCTTTTTTGATGGTGGATTCCATTGTTGAGGTCGAGCGGCTCAAGCGGATTATCGGAATCAAGGCCGTTAGCTTCAATGAGTGGTATTTCCCGGGCCATTTTCCCGGCAGGCCGGTCATGCCCGGAGTCCTCATCCTCGAAGCCATGGCGCAGACGGGAGGATTGCTCCTGTTGATGGAGATTCCGGACCGCGACAAGAAGCTCCTCTATTTCGTCGCCGTGGATGGAGCCCGCTTCCGCAGGCCCGTCGTGCCCGGCGACCTGCTGCGGCTCGAGATGGCGGTCACAAACTGGCGCGGCGATTTCTGCAAGCTGGACGGCAAGGCATTTGTGGGCGACGAACTGGCCGCCGAGGCCACTCTCATGTGCAAGATGGTGGACCGGGAATGAGCCGGGAATGAGCCGGGAATGAGCTGCGAATGAGCTGCAAATGAGCTGCGCCGGAACCGAAATCGATCCGCGCGCCGTCGTCTCGCCCAAGGCGCGGCTGGGGAGCCAGGTGTGCGTCGGGCCCTACGCCGTCGTGGGCGACGATGTCGAGTTGGGCGATGGCTGCGTGCTCCACGCGCACGCTGCCGTGGAAGGGCCCTCGCGTTTCGGCCGCGAGAATCAGTTTTTCCCGTTTTCCTGCGTCGGCTCCGCCCCGCAGGACCGCAAGTATCACGGCGAGCCCACGCGCCTGGAAGCCGGCGACCGCAACGTCTTCCGGGAATACGTGAGCGTGAATCGCGGCACCCCAGGTGGCGGCGGCGTGACGCGCATTGGCAGCGACAATCTGATTCTGGCCTACGCGCATATCGCCCACGACTGCGAGATTGGCTCGCACACATTGTTCGTCAACGGGGCCACACTGGCCGGGCACGTTACCGTGGAAGACCACGCCACGGTGGGCGCTTTTTGCCCCGTCCACCAGTTCTGCCGCATCGGGCGCTACGCCTACGTTGCGGCAAACACGGTGATCACGCAGGACGTCCTGCCGTTTTCGAAAACGGTGGCGCCCCGCGAAACGCGCTGCTACGGAGTGAACGCGCTGGGCCTGGAGCGCGACGGTTTTTCGAAGGAACGCATCGCGGCCATTGAAAAAGCCTTTCGCCTGCTGCTCAAGTCGCGGCTGAATACGTCGCAGGCGGTCGAGCGCATCCGCGCCGGGATGGATAACTCAGAAGACGTTGCGCTCCTGCTCCGTTTCATAGAATCGGCGGAGCGGGGCATCGCCAAGTAGCGGCAGGCAGGCCGGGCAAGCCGAATTCAATACAGGTTCAGGCCGAATTCATAGAGGCCGGTTTCATAAATCGGATTCATAGAGAAGGACTAGCGAGTTTGCACACCGAAGCAACCACCGGCGGCGCTTGGGGATTGATTGCCGGCAACGGCCGTTTCCCCTTCCTGGTGCTGGAGGGCGCCCGGAGCCAGGGAATCGAAATGGCCGTGCTGGCCATCCGCGAAGAAGCCTCGCCCGAACTCGAAGCAGCCGCCAAGCGCCTCCAATGGATAAGCCTCGGAGAGCTCGGCAAAGCCATCGAGTGGTTTCACTCCGAGCGCGTCACCCAGGCGGTGATGGCCGGGCAGGTGAAGCACGCCAAGATTTTCAGTTCGATCCGGCCGGATTGGAAGATGGCGCGCCTGCTCCTGTCGCTGGCCGTGAAGAATACCGACTCCCTGATTGGCGCCGTAGCCCGCGTTCTGGAAGAGGAGGGAATCCACCTCGTGGATTCCACCGCCTTCCTTCAGCCGCTGGTGGCCTCCGCCGGTGTGCTCACGCGGCGCGCACCGGATGAAGCCGAACGCGCAGACCTCGAATACGGGCGCCGTGTGGGGCGGCATATCGCCGCGCTCGATCTGGGACAGACTGTGGTGATCTCCGCATGCGCCTGCGTGGCCATCGAAGCCATGGAAGGCACGGATGCAACCGTCGAGCGCGCCGCGCGCCTCGCCGTGGGCCGGCGTCTCACGGTGGTCAAAGTGAGCAAGCCCGGACAAGACATGCGCTTCGACGTTCCCGTGGTGGGAGTGCCCACAATCGAAGTGATGCGCCAGTCAGGCGCCACCGTTCTGGGCGTCGACGCCGGCCGCACTCTGCTCTTCGATCAAAAGGAACTGATCGCCGCCGCGGACCGCGCGGGAATCACCATAGACTCCGTTGTTCCGCCGGAGACGGCGCCCGGCCCGCTGCCCGCGCAGGGTGGAGCAGCCGTATGACCACGCCAGGCCTGCGCGTGGCAGTGATCGGCTGCGGCGACTTTGGCCGCAATCACGTGCGCGTTTACCGCGAACTCGGCGCGGAGATTGCCGGCGTCTACGACACAGACGCAGCCCGGCGCGAGCGCATGGCCGCGGAGTTCGGCGTCCCGGCGCTTGCAGGCATAGAAAATCTCGCCGGGCGCGTGGACGCGGCCTCGGTGGCCGTGCCCACCATCTCTCACGCGCAAGTGGGTTGCGCTCTCCTGGCGCAAGGGATTGACGTACTGGTCGAGAAGCCCATGGCCGCCTCGCTAAAGGAAGCGGACGACCTGATCGCCGCCGCCCGCGCTCGCTCCCGCATCCTCCAGGTGGGCCACCTCGAGCGCTTCAACCCGGGCCTCATTGCCGCGCAGCCTCATGTGGCCCGCCCGCTCTTCTTTGAAGTGCACCGCCTGGGCATCTTTTCGCCACGCAGTCTCGATGTGGACGTAATCTATGATGTGATGATTCACGACCTCGATATCCTCCTGACTCTGGTCGGCCAGCCGGTCGTGGACGTGCGCGCCGTGGGTATCCCTGTGGTCACTCCCCGCGTGGATATCGCCCACGCCCGCCTCGAATTCTCCACCGGCGCCGTGGCCAATGTTACGGCCAGCCGTGTTTCCACCGAGCGCGTCCGGAAGCTGCGCTTCTTTCAGACGCACGAGTACCTCTCCGTGGATTTCGCGCGGCGAGACGCCATGCGCATTCGCGTGGCCGGCACAGCCGGCCCGGCAAGCTCGACCGGTTCGGGCGCGCCGACCGAGATGCCCCAATTCGCTTTTGAGAAGCTCACCACCGAACCCGTTGAACCGTTGCGCGCCGAGCTTCAGTCGTTTCTCGAGTGCGTGCGCACCCGCCGCACTCCGTTGGTGGACGGGCAAGCCGGCCGCCGCGCGCTCGAGTTGGCGGATCGGGTCATGGCGGGCATCCTCGAACACCGCGGGCGCGTCCAACTCGACGAACTCGTTCCCGAACATCCCAGATGATTCCCAGGCTTCTGGTTCCGGTTAAGTTGTCGCCGACTGCCGCCACCCCGGCGGAAGGGCGCAGACGCACGTTCACGATTCTGGACGAACGCTCGGTGATCCCCGCCGAGATGCCGATCAAGCCACTCGAAGTCGAAACCAAAATCCCCGCGCACTTTCCGCTGGAGGTGATCGGGCGGCGCTTTCTGGTCCAGCGCGAGGCCTCTGTGGGAACCCTGGAGATGCCCACAAAGGGCCAGACCCTCCTCTCCACAGACGCGGACGAACGCATGGCCGTGCCCGTGGACGCGCGCCCGGCGGAATTCTCCGCGGAGTCGTCGCTTCCCATCGAAGTGCTCGACCAGGAAGATCTGGTCTCTGCCGACGTCTTCACCACCGGCGAAGTCAAATTCCTTCCCCGAGAGGTCAGCTCCCCGCCCAGGGATTGGAGCTGGATTGTCCCTACGTCGTCGGTGGCCGCGCACATCCTTTTGGTGCTCGTGATGCTCGGCCTCGCGCTCTTGTTTCCGCACCGCGAACCGACTCAAGCCGAACTCGAGGCCGCTTCACGCGACCTCGGAGTGGTTTACTTGCCGGGATCCATGTTTAACCAGCCCAAGCCCTCGCCCAAACCGGCTGGCCCCGGCGATAAGCTGCGCGTGGATCCGGGCATGATGAAGAAGTTCGCCCCGGAGATCGCGCCATCGCCCGCGCCTGCTCCGGTTACACAGCCGGAAACCCCGTCGCCAAGGCCCGCGCGCGAACTGCCCAGCGCGCCCGTACCGCAGATTCCGCAGCAGCCCAATGGGCCGCCGCCCGCCTCCCATCCGTCTCCGATCATCGATTCCGTGAAGCCGGTTCCCGATACGCCCACCCCCCTTCTCAAGCTGCCTGCCCCTTCTGCCAGCCGCGCGCTCGAAGAATCCACGCGCGGCGCGTCCAGCCGGGGAGGCTCCTCCGGCGCCACGTTTGGCGGCACGGTGCCCCGCGGCTCGGGCGGCTTGGGCAGTAATGGCGGCGGGGGAGGCGGCGGCGGCGAAGGTTATATGGGCGGCGCCGTGCAGATGCTCACGCCCGACGAAGGCTTGGATTGGTCCAGCTATCTCGCGCGCGTCGTCGCCAGCGTCAAGCGCTATTGGTACTCCGCGATGCCGGAATCTGCCCGCATGGGAGATCGCGGCCGCGTGGTGATTGACTTCAAGATCATGCGCGATGGAAGCGTTCCCATGCCCGAGCCCGTCCTGCGAATGGGGTCCGGCAAGGAGCCGCTGGACCGCGCCGCACTCGCTTCCATTCGCGGCGCCAGTCCCTTCGAGCCTCTGCCCACAGCCTTTAGCGGCCCGTATATCGAACTGCGCTTCATCTTCCTCTACAATCTGCCGTTGGACGCCGCACAGTGAAAGCCACACGCGCGCAAGTGCTGGGTTCGTTGCTCGTGGCCCTGCTGTTTTTCGCCTTCCTCCTTGCGCGCTACACGCGCCTGTTCGAGTGACGCAGGGAACGGCTCAAGGAATGGCGTAGGGAGTGTCTTCAGGAATGTTTCAGGAATGACCGGAGAAAACACCCAGCCGCTACCGCTCGTCGTCATCCTGGGTCCCACCGCCTCGGGCAAATCCGCTCTGGCCATTGACGTCGCCCAGCGCTGGGGCGGGGAAGTGCTTTGCTGCGATTCGACGCAGGTGTACCGCCATTTCGATATCGGCACCTCGAAGATCCGAGGCGCCGAGCAGCGCGGCGTTGCGCATCATCTGATTGACATCCTCGAACCCGACGAGATTTTCACCGCGGGAGATTACCGCCGGCGCGCGCTCGCTGTGCTCGCTGACCTTCGCAGCCGCGGCCGCCTTCCCGTCTTGACCGCGGGCACGGGACTCTACCTCCGCGCCCTGCTCGAGGGCCTCGCGGACGCTCCCACGCGCTCCGAGGAATTGCGCGAGCGTCTGCGCAGCCGCGCCCGCAAGCGCGGTCCCGAATACGTGCATCGCATTCTTGCGCGCCTGGACCCGCAGACCGCCGCGCGCATCGGCGTGCGCGACGCTCCGAAAACGATTCGCGCCGTCGAGGTATGCCTCGCCGCTGGCCGCCCGATGAGTGAAGTCCTCCGCCAGCCGCAGCCGCCTCTCGCGGGCTACCAGCCCATCAAGATTGGTCTCGCGCCGCCGCGCGCCGCGCTCTACCAGCGCATCGAGCGCCGCACCCAGGCCATGCTGGACGCCGGCTGGCTCGATGAGGTGCGCGCGCTCGTGGCCCGCGGTCTGCCCGCCGGCGCCAAGCCTTTCCAGTTCATCGGCTACAGCGAACTGCGCGCGCATCTGGCCGGCGAGGTGGATTTGAAGTCGGCCGTCCGCGCCATCCAGCAAGCCACGCGCCGCTACGCCAAGCGCCAAGTCACCTGGTTCCGCCGCGAAAAAGAAGTCGAATGGTTCCCGGGTTTCGGCGACTCGCCCGATATCGCCGAAATGGTGTTCACCGCCTTGGACAGCAACCTCGATCGCCCCGCCGCGTGAGGCGTGGCCTGAGAAGTTGAGGGGCCCCTATGGCTCTTAGGGGCGCGCCGGAAATCGCGTTATACTCTGCATCAGGAGTTCCTACTGCCCCGGCGAATGCCTCACCCGCTGCTCCTCCCAGAATGAAGACCCCGCAATCCGTCGAATCGAATGAGCGCGTCCTGCTGGTAGGCGTGGGACTGAAGCGCGCCCGCCATGTGCCCGGCATGGGAGCGGCGGAGTACGAGCGCGAACGAATCGAGGAGCTGGACGAGCTCGCGCGCAGCGCCGGCGCTCAGGTGGCCGCCGCAGTTGTGCAGATGCGCGATCAGCTTGATCCCGCCACGCTCGTCGGCCGCGGCAAGCTCGACGAAATTCGCGCCGAGGCGCAAACGCATCGCGCCCCCATCGTGATTTTCGACCGCAACCTCACGCCCGGCCAGCAGCGCAACATCGAAAAAGCCCTTGAATGCCGCGTGCTTGACCGCACCCAGCTCATCCTCGACATCTTCGCCCGTCACGCGCGCACTCGCGAGGGCATGCTGCAGGTAGAACTGGCGCAGCTCAATTACCTGCTGCCCCGCCTCGCCGGACGCGGCGTGGAACTCTCGCGGCTCGGCGGCGGAATCGGCACGCGCGGTCCCGGCGAGCAGAAACTCGAAACCGACCGCCGCCGCATCCGCGGGCGCATCTCCAAGGTTCGTGAAGAGATCGAACTCGTGCGCCGCAGGCGCCAGACGCAGCGCAAGGCGCGACGCGACGTGCCTTTGCCTTCAGCGGCCCTGGTGGGCTACACGAACGCCGGCAAATCCACACTGTTCAACGCGCTTACGCGTTCCGATGTGCTCGTATCGTCGCGTATGTTCGCCACGCTCGATCCCACTGTCCGTGCCGTCGTGCTGCCCTCGGGCAACCGCGCTTTGATTTCCGATACCGTGGGTTTCATCCGCGACCTTCCGCCGGGCCTCATCGCCGCGTTCCGCGCCACGCTTGAGGAAGCCCAGGAGGCCGCGCTCATTCTCCACGTGACCGACGTTTCCAACCCCCAGCACGCCGAGCAAGACGCGGAAGTGGTGAAGATCCTCGGCGAGTTGGGTCTTTCCGACCACCTGCGCATCCACGTCTACAACAAGTGCGACAAGTTG